>JAKAEC010000094.1 GCA_021818425.1 Pseudomonadota bacterium | reverse complement strand
CGGAAAACTTGTTGCCATGCGGGGACGGGAATTCCGAGTGAAGGGGCTGCGCGTAGGATATTTCGCTCAACATCAGGAGGATGACTTGGTGTTGACTGACACACCCTATGACCATTTGGCTCGTGCCCTGCCGCAGGCATTGCCTCCGCAGATCCGTGCCCAGGCGGCGCGGTTCGGGCTGGATGCGGACAGGGTGAGCACGCCTGTTGGCCAGATGTCTGGTGGCGAGAAGGCCAGGCTGCTGCTAGCGCTGGCAACAAGGGATGCGCCGCATTTGTTGATTTTGGATGAGCCAACGAACCATCTGGACATCGATGCCCGCGACGCGCTGATCAAGGCGCTGACGAATTTCGAGGGGGCAGTCGTGCTGATTTCGCACGATCCGTATTTGGTGGAGCTGGTGGCTGACCGGCTGGTGCTGGTGGCGAATGGGAAGGCATTGTCATTTGACGGCGACCTAGCCGCCTATGCCTCGACGATGAGCGAGCGCGCGGCCCCTGCTCAGGTAAAAAAAGTCGAAGACAAGAAGACTGACAAGGCGGCGCGGGCCGAAGCACGCGCAAGGCTGGCGCCGTTGCAGAAAGCGGCCAAGGCGGCGGAAGCTGTGCTGAACAAGTTGACGGTGGAGAAGGAGAAGCTGGAGGCGATGCTGGCGGACGAGGGAATTTACGCACCGACCAAGGCTGCGGAGCTAAGCCGGATTACGCTTCGGTTGGGTCAGCTAAAAAGCGAGATCGAGGTCGCTGAACTGGCCTGGTTGGAGGCTGCCGAGGCACTGGAGGGGGCCTTGTGATCGGGAAGTTACGGGGGGACCAACAGCCGCCTCACAATCTCGGCGGGGGTGGACAGAACCGGCTAGACACCATCCAATTGTGGCGAACTCACTGCGAGGCACGAAATGGTTGGAAAGGACGGACCTAAAGCATTTGGGTTGAGGGTGCTGCTTGTCTGCGACAAGCTACACGAGCCCACCGCCATCGGCCGTGCTGTCCGCGAGCTCGTGGCAGATCGAAAAACAAATGAGATCGACGCTACCGTTGCTCTTGGGGCGACCGAGGTGCAGATGAGATTGTATCCGCGCCTCATCTACAGGCCATTATCGTAGACTGGGACCTGTATGCCGATCCTGCGCATGCTCACGCGAAGGCGTTGCTAAAAGCTATTCGTGCCCGCAACACGAAACTGCGGTGTTTCTGCTGGCTGAGCGTAACGCCGTCGCCCATGTGCCTGCCGAGGTGATGAGCGAAGCTGAGCGCTTCATCTGGCTACTTGAGGACTCAATGGAGTTCATCAGCGCGCGTATTATCACCGTCATACGTCGCTACCGTCAGGTTCTTCTGCCGCCAATGTTCGGCGCCTTGACCAAATTTGCCAACGAGGCCGAATATTTTTGGCACACGCCGGGACGCACTGGCGGCTCCGCCTTTTAGTGTTCCCCGGCAGGACGGATGTTTTTTGATTATTTTGGAAAAAGACTTCTCCGCACCGATCTATCTATTTCAGTACCAGAATTTGGTTGGCTGCTCGACCATACTGGGCCGATCGGCGCTGCTGAGCGTAACGCCGCACATGTGTTTGGTGCGGATCGTTCATATTTTTTCACCAACGGCACCTCCACCGCTAACCGGGTGGTGATTACGGCCAGTGTGGCTCGTGGCGAGATTGTAGTGTTGGACCGCAACGCGCATAAATCCATTGAACACGGTATGGCATTGACGGGGGCACGCCTGGCATATCTGATGCTATATCGCAACTATTTGGGCATGATTGGCCGATCCCGCCCACCTCACTCACGCCAGAGGCGATTGCACACAATCTTGCAATATCCTGTCTCACTACAGGGTATTCCAAAAAGCCTACGCTGGCCATTGTTACCAACTCCACCTATGACGGACTTTGCTATAACGCAGCTCGCGTAGAAGAATTGCTCGTCCCCTCGGTCGACAGGATCTTGTTTGATGAAGCCTGGTTCGGCCATGCAAGATTCAATGGACTTTACGAAAACCATTACGCTATGCGTGGCGAGCTGTCCGAAACCAACCGCGTAGGGACTGCACTTTTTGCTACGCAATCCACGCATAAACCGCTAGCGGCCATGTCCCAGGACTCCATGGTGTATTTACGCAAGGGGCGTGCGAAGATCGATCCTGTGCGCTTCAATGAATCGCTGATGATGCATACTTCTACGCACCAAACTACGCCATCATCGCCTCAACCGATATCAGTTCCGCAATAATGGACGGCGCTGGTGGGCATCTACTCACGTCGAAAGCCATCGCCGGGGCCATCTCGTTCTGCCTGACGCTGGCACGGCTGCAGGCCGAGTTTATTATGAAAGGAGACTGGTTTTTTTGGGGGGTGGCAACCGGATGCCGTGCCAATTGGTGTTGCCTTTGGAGCCTGGAGCCTCCTGGCACGGCTTTGCCGGGTTGAAGCTCGGCTACTGTCGATCTAGCTGACACTTACCACCGTGGCTTGGCGCGCTCTGGCCAGCTGGAGGAGCGTGGAGTTCCGGCGCCGATGCTTGCGCATTATCTCGCCGAGCACGGCATCACGCCTGAAAAACTGTGAATTTCTCTGTCATTTTTCTGTTTTCCATAGGTGTTGCGAAGGAAAAATTGGGATCGGTGGTGGGTGCGTTGTTGAATTTTAAACGGGATTACGACGCCAATACACCGCTTGCCCGCGCCTTGCCGCAGCTTTGCGCCGTCTACCCCACCGCTTATGGCAGTAATGGGGCTGCAAAATCTTGGCGTTGCTATGTTTGGCGCGATGCTGGCCACGGGCTACCCGGAGCGTTTGCAGGAGGCATATAATTTCGTGCCCGCCCAGGAGATGGTCCCCGCTGAGGTGCACGACTAGCTAATCCGCAGCGAGGGAGGCATGGCGCTACTCCGTTCTCTGGCGGACGGCGTGGCTGCCACTGCCGTCGTGCCTTACCCGCCCGGAATTTCCATGCTTATGCCTGGTGAGAGCCTTGGCACGATCGATGGTCCCGTGCCGCGCTATTTGGCGGCGCTGGAGGATTTCGATCGGCGTTTTCCCGGCTTCGGGCATCGTACGCATGGCGTGGAACGGGGGCAGAGGGTATCAGGCGTTGCGGTATTGAAGAACTTTTTGGTTTGAAGCGAAACCCACTCTAGGGTCAGATGCCACCCGCCTCTAATCCTCTTTATGTTCTACCTTGTCTGTCACGGCTAACAGCAACGCCAGCACACCGAAGGCCAGCACGATGCCGAGTTGCCAGGCGAGGTCACGGTTTGCTTCCTGTGTCACATTTAATAAGCTTCGCAGCAGATGTGCTGCGGCGATCACCGCCATGCTGGCAAGCAGTTTCAGCTTTAGGCCAGAAAAATCGATTTTCCGCATCCAGTCCGGCCGAGGGTCGTCTTCGTGGAATTCAACCTGCCGCACGAAATTCTCATAGCCAGATAGGATTACCAGCACGATCAGATTTGCCGTCAACGAGAGGTCGATCAACGATAGTGTCAACGCGATCAGGTCATCCTGAGTGAATTTCGTCAGGATCGGCAATGCATGTACAAGTTCGCCGATAAAATAGACAACGATGATACCGAGCAGTCCCAGCATCGCTACGTAAACTGGCACGATCAGCCAGCGCCCGCCAAATAGCACCGCTTCGATGATCCGCGCCGCATTCATGCCGTTATCCACTAAACATTGAATCTGAATAGCAGCACATCACCGTCCTTCACTACATATTCTTTACCTTCAATGCGCAGTTTACCGGCCTCGCGTGCCCCGGCCTCACCCATGCCTGCCACGAAATCTTCATAGGCGATGGTTTCCGCCGCGATGAAACCGCGCTCGAAATCGCCATGGATGACACCCGCTGCTCCTGGTGCCTTGGTGCCTTTGGTGATCGTCCAGGCCCGGGTCTCCTTCGGGCCGACGGTGAAATAGGTAATGAGGCCGAGCAGTGCGTAACCCGCGCGGATAATACGGTCCAACCCGGAATCCTCTAACCCCAGATCGGCCAGAAACCCGGCACGGTCTTCCTCCGGCAGCTGACTTACTTCGGCCTCGATGGCGGCTGAGATGACCACATAGGCGGCGTCTTGAGAGGCTGCCATTGCTGCCACTCGGGCGGATTGGGCATTGCCGGTTGAGGCGGAAGCTTCGTCCACATTGCACACGTAAAGGACAGGCTTGGAGGTGAGTAGGTTAAGGCGCTTCACCGCTTCCTCGTTACCCTTCGGAATGGCGGTGCGGGCGGGTTTGCCCGCCTCGAGCACGGCAATCAGTGGCTCGATTAGCTCAAGTTCGACGGCGGCCTGCTTATCATTGCTCTTGGCTTTCTTCTGCAACAGTGGCACGCGCTTCGCCAGGCTTTCCAAATCCGCCAGCATCAGCTCGGTCTCCACCGTCTCAGCGTCGCGAACCGGATCGATCGAGCCTTCGACGTGGGTGATGTCGTCATCCTCGAAGCAACGCAGCACATGCACGATGGCATCCACCTCACGTATATTTGCCAGAAACTGATTGCCCAGCCCCTCTCCCTTGGAAGCGCCGCGCACCAGCCCGGCAATATCTACGAATTCGAGGCTGGTGGGGACAATCTTCTGGCTTTTGCCGATTCCGGCCAGCACGTTCATCCGTTTATCCGGAACCGCTACCCGGCCGACATTCGGCTCGATGGTGCAGAAGGGGTAATTCGCCGCTTGGGCTGCCACGGTGGCGGTCAGCGCGTTGAACAAAGTGGATTTGCCAACATTCGGCAGGCCCACGATCCCGCAATTGAAACCCATTATGTGCGCTCCCCGCTCACCCGCGCAACGCGGGTCATGAAATCCTCAGGTTTTTG
>JAKAEC010000031.1 GCA_021818425.1 Pseudomonadota bacterium | reverse complement strand
GAATGCCCTCGTAGCCACCAATCGGCCAGCTTCTCTCGTTCTCGAACGACTAAACTTCCAGAACCCGGCGCTATCACGCGGCCTCAACCGCATCATCCAGAACTGCGGTCGCTCCGTCATTCGGGCCGAATTGGCCGACTTCCAAGATCGCTTCGGAATTACCTCGAAAGAGGTGAATCCGGCTTACACGTCGCAGACATGCTCGTGCTGCGGCTATGTGGACAAGAAAAATCGCCCATCACAGAGCACGTTCCGATGCCTCTGGTGCGGCTCAACCATGCATGCCGATGTCAATACGGCGCGGAACATCAGGCAACGCCGTGCGCTGTCTATCGGTTCCGTGTTCCAGTCGAAGGCGTCAGTCCTCGCCGAATTGGTGCGCCAGTTCAGCGAGCGAAGGGTGTTCAGCACCCGATCCGGTGGGAGGGGTTCCACCGCCGATCCGAGATCAACCAATCCCTACTTCGGTGGGACAAACCCGATCACGGCCCGGATGTCAGGTCAGACCAAAGCACCAAATCTGGTGCCGATTGAGCTAACTTGATAGTGCCCTCGGCCATTGAACGTACAACCGGATCAGGCTCAAGCGGACGAACAACCGGCTTCAGAAGATCATTTTCGTTCGGATGAGTCATATTGTCTCAAAGTCAAGATATTTCTGGACCGCTTTCAGTGGCGTCTGGTTTGTTCTCCAATTGCGCCACCAGCTCTGTGAGAGGCAAAGCATCCGAGAACAGTAAGCCTTGCGCAAATTCAACCCCACGTTCACGCAGGACTGTGGCTTGCGTCTCCGTCTCCACACCTTCGGCGATCGTCCGAAGCTTTAGGCTCTTCGCCATTTCGATGATATGGAACACGACCTGGCTGGTCGCGGCATCGGTGCCAATGGAATCGACAAAAGATTTGTCGATTTTAAGAATATCGATCGGAGAACTCTGCAAATACGATAAGCTTGAATAACCGGTGCCAAAATCGTCGATCGCAACCTGAATGCCCGCAGAGCGGAACTCCCGCAGCACGTCATGCGCAATCCCGATCTTGAGCATTCCGCGCTCTGTCACTTCGACGATGAGGTTATGCTGTTTGGCAAGCGTATTCTTGCCCAGCTTGGCGAGTTGCGCGACGATCGCACGGGACTGAAGGTCGGCGGCGGCGACGTTGATCGCCAGATGAAAATCGGGGAATCGTTCGAATATGCCGGCGGCATCCTGACCGATCAATGAAACTACACGCTCAGTGATTTTGGTGATCAGTCCACTCTCCTCGGCTACCGGGATGAACAGGTCGGGCCGGACCATTTCTCCATCCCGCCGGCGCCAACGGATCAAGGCTTCGGCTCCTACCCAGGCACCGCTGCGAAGATCGACCACCGGTTGGTACAGCACAAAAAACTCGTTTTTGCGGAGTGCCGTCTTGATAAGAGCGGGCAACGCGAGCTGTAGGCGGGCAAGATACAACACCGCCACCGCCAGGACCAAACCCGTGGCCACCCCGATCGGCATCAATATGGCGGCCACTCGCCAAAACCCAGCATTTGTCGCGTCCAACGGCACCGCCGCGAAAGCGACAAAGTCATAGCGAGGTGACCGGCTCACTGCGACCAGTTTTTTCCCCTCGGAAAACTGCATGGACGATTGCGTGCCAAGCTTTTCCAGCCAGTCAGGGTCAAAGCTGCCATTCAGCGCGCTTGGCTTGTCGCTGGATAACCCTAACACCCCAACCGAGGTGAACCGGCCTTTGCGCGACACTTGGAGTAGCTGATCAGGGTCAATGATCGCCGTGTAGCCTGATGTCGCGTGGCTTACGAGTAGGAATTTTTTTCCCGGATCGAAAGGCAACTCCACGGAAAAGCGAATAAAGTTCGACCTACTGCTTTTGTAAGTAGGGAGGCCCACCGGCATAACTGGAACGCCGACGCCGAGAGACGAGCAAATCAGTCGGTTACCAGTAACGTAGCCTACGTCCCGCAGTTCGTCCGAGCTAAGGGCAATTTGCTCCATCAGCCGGATATTGGAGACCGAGCAAGGATCGGCGGCATTCACCGCCTCCAGCCGCTTGAAGGCCACGAAGATTTGCTTAGCCGTTTCGTTGCTGCGCTGGAGAATGTTATCGGCGATACCCGCCAGGGAGGCTTTCTGATTTTCTAGACTTTGCTGCTGCGCGAGATACAACGCCGCCGCGATCGGCGCGAAAATCGCGATGATCCCAACAAAAAGGGCTATCGCGATCGCATGCCGTTTGGGCATCGTTTCTTCCGGCCGTTTCAGTAATATACCTTTTGTCTTTCCTGAAATAATGTCAACGTGGAATTCTCTTGCATCGCATTCCACCAAGCAAATCGTCGGATATGATTGTTAGGCAGCGCCACTGCTAGCATTCGCGCCATTACAGAGTGCCCGCATTGGAGTCGATTTCCACTATTTGTTGATTTCCACTGAGAAGTGATCCGGGAAGTGGAGTGACCCTCTAGGGCTGGACCAACGTGGCGCAGCAAACTAAGCCGCCTGCTCGGCGAGTTGGGTTTCAAATTCCTCTGGCGATCGATAGCCAAGTGCTGAGTGTAGACGCTTGGCATTGTATATCTGTTCGATGAACCCCGGCAATCGTGCGGCTGGGTCGGCGAAGTTGTTATAGCCGGCGACGTAGACCTCCTCCACTTTCAGGGTTTTCATGAAGCTCTCCGCTTGCGCATTATGATAGGGGTTGCCAATGGCACTCATGGAGCCCTGTAGCTCAGCGGCGTCGAGTGCTCTTCGATAGGTCTCGGAAGCATATTGGGCGGATTCAACCGGTCATCGCAACACCCCGCTTTTGGAGATTTAGATGACGACAGGAAGCCGCAAATCCGAGCGACCCTTTTGTGATTGACCACATATCCGCGGCGTCGCAGCTCGTGGGTCACCAACCATAGCATGGCAGCTCGTCCTGGATGTTCTCAATGAGAGTTACGAGCTCCGCGTCTGAAAGTTTCGCTGCTTCGGCTACAGATCGATAGTAATTAGGTGCTTCTCGGCAAATTGATCACTTGCCCCCCCCCGTCGGACAGAGCAGGCCGGGGGCTGGTGACGATGAATGATCCCTCGCTGTCGTTGGCGATCGCCTGGCGTGGTGTTTTTTCGGCCAAATCCAACTTCATAGTCAGCTGGCCGACCTTGCGCTCCAGCGCCGCGATGCTGCTTCGTACTCCGCAATGACGCTCGCCTCACCCTCCTCGCCATTCAGCTCGCCCCGGTCGAACTGCGTCAGCCAAAACTGGATGAGATTTGCCGAAACGCTATACGTGCGTTGGGCCTCACGGCGTCCGATGACGCCGCCTCGAATGTCCCGGCAAAGCTGCAACTTGAACTGCATCGAATGCCGACGGTATGGACCTCGTGATTTCATGAGCCTTCTCCGTTCAAGGCCCGCAAAGCGTATCAGTTTTGTTGGCCCCCGTGGTCCAGCCCTAGGGGGTCACTCCACAATAGCCTCAGCAACTGATACCTCAGAGCAACGAGGCGGCGATGTTGACCGAGAGCGCTAGGATCACGGTGCTGAACAGAAAGCCGATCAGCCCCTGCAGCGTGGCGAGGCGGCGCATCTTTTTTGCGGTGATGTTACAGTCGGAGACCTGGAAGGTCATGCCGAGCACGAACGCGAAATAGATAAAGTCCAGGTAGTCCGGCTGGTCGTCATGCGGAAACTCGATGCCGCGGTCGACCTCCTCGCGGCCAAGATCGAACGAGTAATATTCGTGCGCATAACGATAGGCGAAGGAGACGTGGATTGTCAGCCAGGAGAGCGCAAGCGTGGCGACGACGACGGCGAGGTAGAACCCTTCAAGCGGCTTATGGCCGGAATGGTGGGAGAACAAGATGATCGCGGCGAAGCTCATGATCGCGCCGGCCACGGTGAGGGAGAACACCGTCCATTCGCCCTCCTGATTGCGCTTGGCATCAAACGCGATGCCGCGGTGGTCAACGCGGAACATCGAGACGATGGAGAGGAACAGAAAGATTGCGCTGCCGATGTCCCAAGCGAGCACGGCGCGCGTAGCCGCCGAGGGCACGGAGACGAGCAGAAAATAGCTGGCAAGGCCAAGCGCATAGCCGGTCGAGAAATGCGGGCGGGCGAGGAGAATGCGGAGCGGTCGCCATATCGTCATGGCAAAACCTTAGGTGGCTCGGCCGCGTCCGTGCAATGGGGGTAGTTTCGTCGAATTTGACCCAGGCATCCCCCTCCTTCAAAAGCTTCTGCTGTTCTCCGCCGCGCGCTCAAGTGGACCGTCCACACACGGCCCTGCGCGCGAGACGCTGTTGATGCCCCTCGAGCTGCACCTCGAGTTGTCGGCGACACCGATCATGTCCACCGAAACGTCGGCCACGGAGCGGTGAATTGGCGGGCTATATTGCCGTTGCAACGCGTCCTGGCGCAGGCGGATTTCCTTCAGACGCTCGTTCGTGGCACGGCTGGCGCGGCTTAAATCACCACGCGCCGAGCGTTCGCGGCGCCGTTCCATCGCCGTCGCGCCAGGCCCCAGATGATGGCTGGGGACCTTATCAAGGCCCTGCTCGGCATCGCTTTGATGCGTGATCTGGGGCACTTTTTCCCCAAAGCTTACGCTAAATGCCTGTTCTGAATCGCCGCCCAGTTCTCGCACCACGCATATAAATGCTCCTTGGCGTTCCACTCCCGCCGCTTTTCGGCAAAGCCATCTGGCGTCATGGCGCGTGTTGTGAGCAGCACATGAGCATGGACATTGCGCTCATCACCGTGGCGCGACGGCGCATGAATCGCGATATCGGCGACCATGCCGCGCGCGACAAAATTATCCCGAACGGAGTCCGTAACCAGACAGGCAGAAATCCTCCCCTAGCTACCGTCTTATAAATTAGACGGCCACCCACCCCTCCACTCCAATTTGTGACTTAGAGTACCTTCCCCGGGGCAAATCGCTTTTTGGGATGCACTTTTGGACTGCGGTCGAGCTGTATCCATCAGGCCAAGTCTGGGGTGGCTCTCTAATTAGATATCTCTATACCCCGCGCTTCAAGCTATCCACAGGATTTTGTGTCGATTACGCAGATTAAACACAAGATGCACTTTTATTGAGTCATATCAGAGCTTAAACTCGACCCATGGCACAAAGCAGAACCGACAAATCTTGGCACGGCATCAAGCTGGCAACCTTCGATGCCGCTGCCGATCCAGACGCGCCTCCGGTAATGGTGACATTGCCCGCCGCCTGGGGGCAAAAGGCCGCAGATGCGCTTGCCGCCCTGCTGCCCGGCAAGCGCATGCTGCATATCGTCGAGGCCGCCGATGTCTGGATCTCCCCAATCGCAGCGCGGGCCGCCGCCGGTGGTCTGGACGAGGACATCGCTGGCAAGTTGCATCGCCTGATCGCCCTACACCGCGCCAGCCCCAGTGCTAATATATGGCGCAACCGGGCCGCTGGGCAGCCGGGTTTCGTGTTCAACCCCTCAGCCTATTTGGATGAGGACAACACGTTGGACACTGCGCAGTTGGGCTGCGACGTCCGGTTGGCGGTGACTGCGGCGACCCTGGCCGCCCCCTCTGAACACAGGCTGCGGCTGGGCTTCACCGACCTAAACTTGTTTTTAGCCCGGCTGGGCATAGCCTACGACTCGCAGGAGGCGCGGGATCTGGCCGTGACGCTAATGGGCTATATCGGCGCGCAAGCAGATATCGCCTCCGCGGGGCTGCTGGCACGGGCGGCTGTACCCGGCCATCGTATCGACGGCATAAGACTCCCAGATAACGATGTTCTGCCCGGCCTGCTGCCTGCTGCCATCTCCGCGCGGGACGAGGCGGCACGGCTGGGCTACCGCCGCCATGAAACTCTACTCGGTTTTTTAAACGAGCCTGAAACCGAGTTGCTGTTAGGGGCGGGGCAGGTGAATTTCGCTCCGGCGCTGTCAGCGCTGGATGAGGATGGCAAGCTGGCCTCTTGGGCCGTGCAATCTCTTGCTGCGCGCGGGCTAACAACAGAGGCTGCGCTGGCCCTAATGCTAAGCGGGAAAGAGATTTTTCCCAGCCACCGTACCACCGCCCATGCCGCGATGCACAATGCCCTGGCTGACATAGTGCCAACAATGCCAATGCGCCCCGCGGTACCGGCGCCGCCGTGCAGTCCCTCCGCCCGCGAACCACTGCCCACGCGCCGTAGCGGTTATACACAGAAAGTGGCCGTAGGTGGGCACAAGCTGTTCCTCTCCACTGGTGAGTACAAGGATGGCCGGCTCGGGGAGATTTTTATCGCCCTACACAAGGAGGGCTCGGCCTTCCGCGGATTGATGGATGCCTTCGCAATCTCGGTTAGCATCGGACTACAGCATGGGGTGGGGCTCGCGAATTACGTAGAAGCCTTCACCTTCACGCGTTTCGGCCCTGCCGGCTTGGTGGAGGGTGACCCCGCAGTACCCGCTGCCACCTCAATGCTCGATTATGTATTCCGCAATCTCGCCCTGAATTATCTGGGCCAGACCAACCTTGCCCCGGCCGGCATTGACGCGGCAGATGAGCTGGGCAACGGTGCGGTAGAATGCGCGCCGTTGCTGCCGCTAGACCTGCCGGCTCCCGCCCCCCGCGAGCGCCGCCGCAACCTAAAACTGGTGAGCTGAATCGATGAATATTTCCGATCGTCTGGCCGAGTTGGGCATAACCTTGCCGCAGGCCATGGCGCCGGTTGCGAATTATTTGCCTGTGAGCATCGCCAACAATATGGTCACCGTCAGCGGCCAACTTCCGGCGATTTCCGGTAAGGTGGCTGTCACCGGCAAGCTCGGAGCGTCGGTTTCGCTGGAAGAAGGGCAGCATGCAGCCCGACTCTGCCTCATCAACGTGCTCTCGCAGTTGCAGGCGGCGCTGCCCAGCGGGCTGGAAAGCATCACCAAGGTGGTGCGCCTGGGTGGTTTCATTGCGTGCACACCAGAATTCACCCAACATGCAGTGGTGATGAACGGCGCCTCGGACCTCATGGTAGCAGTTTTCGGCGAGATCGGGCGCCATGCGCGGTCCACCGTTGGCGTACCTTCTCTACCGCTGGATGCCGCTGTCGAGGTTGAGGGACAATTTTATATCGGCTGATCATCGCTTTGGACGACATAGAACTTTTTTCTGCCGTTTTGTCCTGGCTATAAGCAAGGCATGAGCCACAGCGAGAACCCGCTCCTGCCCATCCGGATGGCGGTAAACATAGGTCTGGACGGCGTGTTGGCGGCATCGGCCGTCGGTGGAAGCTTCTGGCTTGCCAACCCCGGCGCTCCGATTCCGCAGCCGCATCTGCTACCTCTGGCCGGGGCCGGGGCCATTTGGCTCATTGGTATTCCGTTCGGGCTCTCGCGATTGCACTGGCGCTTTGTTTCGCTCCGCGACCTGGTACTTATGGGCGCAACGGCCGTCGTCACCTCAATCATGCTCACACTGCTGATGGTCGGAGCCGGGGGGCTCCTCCCCTCGCCCGCCTTCCCGTTTATCCTCACGCTGATGCTGGCGGCTTCACTCACGGTGCCCAAGCTGCTCTACCGGCTGCTGCGCCAGAAACGCGGCCAACAGGGCGCAGCGCAAACCGCCATGCTTGTCGGCGACGGCGAACATGCTGAGCTGTTTCTCTCGGCCCACGCCCAGCAACGCCATGCACCCTACCGGATCACCGGCTTGGTCGCGCTCACAGAAAAGCATATTGGCCGGCGCGTACACGGGCTGGACGTGATGAGCGCCGTAGAGCTCGGCGAAACAATGCTGGACCGGCTGGCGGACAAACCCGATTTACTGATCATCACCGCGCCACAATTCACTGGGGACCAACTAAAGGCGCTAATACGCGCGGCTGACGCGCGCAATATCCGGGTGATGCGCGCACCCTGCCTCACCCGCCTCGCCCCCGCCGATCAGGCAATGGGGCTGCAGCCCATTGCTATTGAAGACTTGCTTAACCGCCGCCAGGTGCGGCTGGACCTGGACGCGATGGCAGCCCTCATCGCAGGCCGGCGCGTGATGGTGACCGGGGCGGGCGGGAGCATCGGCTCCGAACTGTGCCGGCAGTTGGCTGGGTTCGACCCAGCTGAAATTCTGTTGCTCGATTCGTCGGAATTTGCCCTCTGGCAGATTGATCTGGAAATAAAGGAACTAGCCCCCAGCCTGCCGCGCCGCACGGTCGTGGCTGACGTGCGGGACGAGCCGCACATCCGTGCCATCGCTCGGAATTTCGAGCCGGAGCTCGTGTTTCACGCGGCGGCGCTCAAACATGTACCCATTGTCGAGGCCAACAAACTTGAGGGCTTGCGCACGAATACGCTCGGCACCCGGGTGGTGGCCGATGCTGCTGCGGCCGCCGGAGCGAGGCTGATGGTGCTGATCTCGACCGACAAGGCGGTTAATCCTAGCTCGGTGATGGGCGCGTCCAAGCGGCTCGCGGAGATGTATGCGCAAGCACTGGATGTAGAGGCACGGCGTAACGGCCACGGCATGCGCTGTGTGACAGTGCGATTTGGCAATGTGCTGGGCTCAACGGGCTCGGTAGTGCCGCTTTTCCGCCACCAATTGGCCCAAGGCGGACCGCTTACCGTCACAGACCCGGCCATGCAGCGCTATTTCATGACCGTGCGCGAAGCAGTGGGGCTGGTGCTGCAAGCCTCAACCGTAGGCTGCGGCGAGGAAGCCACCCCAGATGGAGGCATCTTCGTGCTGGATATGGGCGAGCCTGTGAAAATTGTGGACCTGGCGCGACAGATGATCCGCTTGGCCGGACTGAAACCGGATGAGGATATCCAGATTAAATTTACTGGTTTGCGGCCAGGCGAAAAACTGTTTGAAGAATTGTTTCACGGTGCCGAAAAGCCGGTACCAACCGAACATGAGGGGCTGCTGATGGCGACGCCGCGTTTTGTAGATTTGGCCGCCGTAAACGCCACGATACAAGAACTCGCGCAAACGGTACGTCAGGGTGACGAGGTTTACGCCATGGCTCTGCTGCGTCGGATGGTACCGGAATTTTTGGCTACTCCGGGTCTCGCCCTGCCCCACGCAGCGGAGTAGTCTGCCGCTCCATGAATGCCGAGACCTTCCCGCCGATTCCGTTTCTGGACCTCAAAGCGCAGCAGGCGCGATTAGGAGCTGGGTTAAAATCACGGCTGGATGCCGTGCTGGCGCACGGGCAATATATTCTGGGCCCCGAGGTACTGGAGCTGGAAGCTAGGCTCGCTTCGTTCTGCAACGCCGCCTATTGCGTAAGCGTGAGTTCTGGCACGGATGCCTTGCAGATCGCGCTGATGGCTGAGGGAATCGGACGCGGCGATGCAGTATTCCTGCCCGCCTTCACCTACACCGCCACCGCCGAGGTCCCGCTTCTATTGGGGGCTACGCCGGTGTTCGTAGATGTCGATCCCAGAACCTTCCAGATCGACCTCAACAACCTGCAAGAGCGCATCGAGACCGTAAAGCGTGCTGGCAAGCTGAAGCCACGCGCGATCATCGGGGTCGATTTGTTCGGCCAGCCAGCGGATTGGCCGGGCATTGCCTCCATCGCCGCGCAAGAGAGACTGTTCACATTGGACGACTGCGCTCAGAGCTTCGGCGCCGTGCAAAACGGCGTGCGGCTGGGCAGATCAGCGGACGCCACAGCCACTAGCTTCTTCCCTTCTAAGCCGCTGGGTGCCTACGGCGATGGAGGTGCCCTGTTTACCGAATCCGCCGAGCGGGCGGCACTTTATCGTTCGCTGCGTACCCATGGCGAGGGCACGACACGCTACGAGGTTTTGCGCACCGGCATGAATGGCAGGCTGGACACCATGCAGGCCGCCGTACTGCTGGCCAAGCTCGACGTGTTCGAGGGCGAGATCGCTAGGCGTGAAGCAATTGCCCAGATTTACGATGCGGCGCTAAACGATGTGTTGGAGCCTCCTGCCCGCATGCCCGATAGCCAGAGCGCATGGGCGGTGTATTGCGTGAAACTGCCGGACGAAGACACCCGCGAGGCGGCCAAGGCGGCGCTTGCTGCGGCCGGAATTGGCCATGCGGTCTACTATCCTCGTGCTTTGCACCAGCAGCCCGCCTATCGGGCCTCCCATGATGACTCGGCACTGCCAGTAGCGGAAAGCCTTGGCGGCCGGGTTCTAGCGCTGCCGATTCACCCAGATCTAACCAACGCGCAGGTCGCACGCGTGGCCGCCACGTTGACCCAAGCTCTGGAGCGATAACATGCCGCGCGGCGACCTGTTTCCAGAAATCGGGCCGTTCGAAACGGGGTATTTGCCCCTCACCGATGGCCATGTGATGTATTGGGAGCAAGTGGGTAACCCGGCCGGCAAGCCAGTGCTATTTCTGCATGGCGGACCAGGCGCGGGAGCGGGAGCAGTGCACCGACGATTTTTTGATCCCGCCGTCTGGCGCGTGATCATTTTCGACCAGCGTGGCGCCGGACGCTCGCGGCCGCTGGGGGGGCTGGACAATAACAATACCCCGCAATTGATTGAAGATATCGAAGCTCTGCGAAAGTTCCTGAACATCGAACGCATTCTGCTGTTTGGCGGCTCCTGGGGCTCGACGCTGGCCTTGGCCTATGCCCAAGCGCATCCGGAGAACGTGGCCGGAGCGGTGCTCCGCGGGATTTTTCTTGGCCGTAAGCATGAGGTGGAGTGGTTTCTCTACGGACTGCAACGGGTGTTTCCAGATGCGCATGCCGCATTCGCCGGATTTCTGCCTCCCGAAGAGCAACATGACCTGCTGGAAGGCTACTTCAGCCGCCTGACCGATCCCGACCCGCAAGTCCAGGCCGAGGCGGCTCGTGCCTGGAGCATTTACGAAGGGTCCTGCTCGACCCTGCTGCCGAGCATTGATGCAGTGTCGGCCTTTGCGCAAGAACGTTCAGCAATCGGACTAGCGCGGATCGAAGCGCATTATTTCCGCCACGGGCTGTTTCTACCGCCTGGCGGGCTGTTGGCCTATATGGATCGACTGCACGGGCTCCCCTGCGAGATCGTGCAGGGACGCTATGACATGATCTGCCCCGCGCAGTCGGCCTTCGAGCTAGCCGCCGCTTGGGACCGGGCCCGCCTGACCCTAGTGCCGGATGCAGGGCACTCCGCGCTGGAGCCAGGGATCCGAACCGCGTTGATCGCCGCCCTTGAACGCTGTCGGAGCTTGGCATGAAGCTGGCGCGGCGGGACCTGCTTGGCGCGACGCTTAGCCTGCCCATTGCACGAGGGGCCAAAGGGGCGCAGCCCCCCTGGCCGGGCGCGCTAGTGATGGGCACTGGGCGAGCCGGAGGGGTTTTTACCGTCTTCGGACCCGCCTGGGGTCAACTCATCAACAGCGCCACGGGGATTAGCGTCGCCTACCGGGCCACCGGCGGATCCAGCGCCAATCTGCTACTGATCGAGGAGGGCAGCGCACAGCTTGGGCTGACAACTGTCGCCGTGGCGGCGCAAGCCCGCTCAGGCACTGGAGGCTGGACCGCGGGCGTAAAGCTAGAGAGCTTCCGGGCGCTATTTCCGGCCTATCCATCGATATTGCAGATCATCTCCACACATACCGGCATTTCTAGCCTTCTGGCATTGGACGGGCAGGAGATTGGCGTCGGGCCAGATGGTGCAAGCGGCGCCGCAGCTATCCCGGCCATTCTGGCGGCCATTGGCGTGCGCCCAAGCCGTTCGGTTGCTGGCAATTACGATCAGCAGGTGAAGGCCATGCTGGAAGGTAAGCTGGCCGCATGCGCCTTTATTGGCGCGCCGCCACTACCCGCCATCAGCGCTGCCGCCATTGGGCGGAAACTGCAATTGATTGGCTTTTCCCTGGCGCAGGCTGCAAAGGCCGTAAAGGCCGTGCCCGGCCTTTCGCACATGGTGCTGCGCGCCAACACCTTCCCCGGCCAGAATATTGACGTGGGCAGCGTCGGCACACTGAACATTGCCGTCGGCGCTGCCTCACTGCCTGATAATCTGGCCGAGGCCGTAACCATGGCGGCGCTGAAGCACCGGAAACAGTTGGGAACAGTGGTGCCGGCGGCCGCACAAACCCCGCAAGCGCAGCCGGTTTACGCCGCAGGCGTCAGCTTTCATCCTGGTGCGGCAAAGGCGCTGCGGGAAGCTGGAATCAGTCTGCCGGGCAGCGCCGTGCAGGGCTAGCTTAAGCTAGGCGTCCATCCCGCAGCTTCACCTGCCGATCCATCCGCGCCGCCAGCTCTGGGTTGTGGGTGGCGATGAGTGCAGCCGTATTTTCGCTGCGCACCACATGTAGTAACTCCTCGAACACTATGTTGGAGGTAACAACATCGAGATTGCCGGTGGGCTCGTCCGCCAGCAACAGCGAAGGATGGTTGGCAAGTGCCCGGGCAATGGCCACACGCTGCTTCTCGCCACCCGAAAGCTTGCCAGGCAGGTGGCTCGCGCGCTGGCCGAGACCAAACTTTTCCAACAATTCCATGGAACGATTATTGGCGTCGCGCGGGCTAACACCCGCGACCATCTGTGGGATAGAAATATTCTCCAACGCCGTGAACTCGGCCAACAGATGATGAAACTGATAAACAAAGCCGATATGCTTAAGGCGTAGCGCCGTGCGCCCGGCATCACTCAGCGTGCTGGCATTCTGGCCGTCGATGATCACAGAACCCGCGTCTGGCTTTTCCAGAAGCCCCGCTAGATGCAGTAAAGTTGACTTGCCAGAGCCAGAGGGGGCAACCAAGGCCACGATCTCGCCACGTGAAAGGGTAAGCTCTGCACCATCCAGCACGGTGAGAGAACCTTCGCCAGATTTATAGGCGCGACGTATGGTGTTTAAGGAAAGGATGCATTCACTCACTGCGTAAAGTCTCCACCGGATCGATCCGCGCCGCCCGCCAACTAGGGTAGATGGTGGCCAACACCGACAATACGAGCGACATGACGATGACTTCCGTCACCTCCCGCCAGTCGAGTTGTGCGGGCAAGGATTCCAGATAATAGACGGTGGGGTTAAAAAGCTGCTGGCCGGTGAGGCCCTGGATAAACAACCGAATCTGGTTGATGTGCTGACAGAACAATACCCCCAATACAAAGCCGATGAAGGTACCCAACACACCCACCGATGCCCCAGCCATCAGAAAAATGCGCATGATGGAACCTGAACTGGCCCCCATGGTACGCAGAATAGCAATGTCCTTGGCTTTGTCTTTTACCATCATGATCAGCGACGAAATGACGTTGAAAGCAGCAACAATGATGATGAGCGTGAGAATCAAGAACATCACATTCCGCTCCACCGTGACGGCGGAAAGGAAGGAATCGTTGTTTTGCTTCCAGTCCTGAAGATTCAGTTGCATGTCCGGGAAAGCATCGGTGATGGCCTGCTTCACCGATGCATCATTGTCAGGGTTTTTCACGAAAACCTGAATCTGCGTGGCCTTACCATTTTCCTGGAATAGGGCTTGCGCGGCCTGAAGTGGCAGGAACACGAAGCTGGAATCATATTGCTGCATGCCGGTTTGAAAGATCGCCACCACATGAAAGGATTCGATGGACGGTATGGTGCCGATGACGGTGGCTTTTCCCTGAGGCAAAATCAGCGAAATCTGCGAACCGATGGAAAGGTTCAATTGCTGCGCCAAAGCGCCACCGATAGCGATGGCGTCCCTACCTCTGAGGTTGGCGAGACTGCCGGCGATGACATGCTGAGAAACAGTGGGAAGCTGAACCAATCCCTCCTGGGTGATGCCACGCGCGATACCACCAGTAGCACCGCCTTGCGGGCCGGACATCAACACCTCGCCCTGAACAATCGGAAAAGCCCCTGTTACATCTTTTATATTTGCAATCTTATTGGCCATTTCATCATAATTTTCGAGCGGCGCATTGACACCATACACGCCGATATCGCCGTTCAGCCCAAGAATTTGGCTAAGCAATTCCTGGCGGAAGCCGTTCATTACGCTCATCACGATGATGAGCGTCGCCACGCCCAGCACGATGCCAACGAGCGAAAAAATGGCGATGACGGAAACAAAGCGTTCGCCGCGCCGGGCACGCAGGTAACGCGCCGCAATCTTCCGCTCGAAGGCATTGAACATCAGCCGCGCACCTTAGCCAGTGCGTCTTCGACGGGGAGCTCAAATCGCTCACCCGTGTCTCGGCGCTTCAGTTCCGCCATGCCGTTGGCAGCATTACGCGGACCGATGATGATCTGCCAAGGATGGCCCATCAGATCGGCCTCGGCGAACTTGGCGCCGGCGCGTTCCTCACGGTCGTCGTAAAGCACGTCATTGCCAAAGCTGGCGTAGATTTTTTCACAAAGCGCGTCCGTTGTGGCGTCACCCTGGCGGAGATTGAGAATGGCGGCCTTGAAGGGCGCGATAGCGTCCGGCCAAATGATCCCGGCCTCGTCATGCTTCGCCTCGATGATAGCGCCGACCAAGCGGGACACGCCGATACCGTAAGAGCCCATCTCAGGAAAGAATCTCTGCCCATCCGGCCCAGCGACGGCAAAGTTCATCGTCTGAGAATATTTGGTGCCAAAATAGAAGATCTGCCCCACCTCAATGCCCCTGCCCTCTCGCCGGCGCTCAGTCGGAATTTTGTCCCAGGCTTCGACGTCGTGCTTTTCGTCCGTGGCGGCGTAGATGGTGGTCATCTGCTCATAGAAAGCTTCGACATCCGTGGCCGCCATCGCATCACCTGCTTCAAAGGCTGAATCGTAGAACACGCCGGATTCGCCGGTAGGGGCGAGAACGTGAAATTCGTGGGAAAGATCTCCACCGATCTGCCCAGTGTCGGCACGCATAGGAATGGCGGTGATACCGATGCGCTGAAAGGTGCGCATATAGGCAAGCATCATTTTCTTGTAGGCTTTGACAGCACCTTCGCGATCCACGTCGAAAGAATAAGCATCCTTCATCAGGAATTCGCGACCGCGCAGGACGCCAAAGCGCGGGCGCACCTCGTCGCGAAACTTCCACTGGATATGATAGGGGATTTGCGGAAGTTCGCGGTAGCTCTTGATAGAATCCCGCATGATCGCTGTGATCATTTCCTCGTTAGTTGGGCCGAACAACAACTCACGCTCGTGACGATCGACGATGCGCAGCATCTCCTTTCCGTAAGCATCGTAGCGGCCGGATTCGCGCCAGAGGTCCGCGCTCTGTATGGTGGGCATCAAGACTTCCTCTGCCCCTGCAGCGTCCTGCTCCTCGCGCACGATCTGCGCGATCTTGGAGAGCACACGGCTTCCCGTGGGGAGCCACGCATAAATGCCTGATGCCATCTGCCGCACCATACCGGCGCGCAGCATGAGGCGGTGTGAGACGATCTGCGCTTCGGCGGGCGTTTCCTTGAGGGTGGGGATCAGGCTTTTGGACAGACGCATAACAAACCTTAAAATAGAGATTGAGGCTTTTCAGTGGCCGCTGCAGGTGAGGTGGCCTGGACAGTTTGCAGCCAGCGATCGATGGCACGCCGGCAGGGCTGCTCGACAAAACTCCGCAGCAGAACGGCTAGGATAAAGGTGATTCCGGTCACGAGTGCAGCAAAAAAAAGCTTTTCGTCCATCGGCTGCCAACCGAAATGGCGAAATACCTGGACGGTGAACAGCTCGGCGATGGCGAAGCTCATGTAAAAACAATATGAGAGCAAACCCAGAAAATGCAGCACCGGACGACGACCCAGTACGGGTGGACGCTGGGCGTCCGCCTGCAGATAAAACCCGAAGATCAACGCCCAAAGGCCCAACACGGTGACGAGGTCAGCGCCGGTCGCAGAGCCAAAAAATACGAGCGTCGCCCCCCCACCCAAAAACAGCCGCCGGACAAACAAATGGTCGGCCACGGCTGCGGCGATACGGAAAGCGGCCATGCCGGAGAGAAATTCCAGAAAAAACCGGAGCAGCCCGGCACTGAATGCCAGATTTAAGGTTCTACCGGAAAAAAAATAGATCAGCCCCAGAAGAGGAAAGACCATAATGATGATCTGTACGGAGACTTCGCGGATGAAATAGGTAAGTATCAGGGCAAAAAAAGGAAACAGAAGATACCCAGCCCATTCCGTGCTGATAGACCAAGCCGTATAATTCAATGCCTCAAAGTGATCTGTGCCCCAGCCTTGCGCTAGAAGTAGACTCTTGGCCAGCGTAGCTATGCCAAAGCGCTGCTGGACCTGCGGAACCGCCCCCAGCGCGCCGCAGGCCAGCAGCGCTAGCAGAATCAGGATGGTAGCCAAGTGCACCGGATAAATTCGCGCCAAACGCTTAGCATAAAAGCGCAGCACAGCCCCCGGACTAGGCCAACGGAACTCGACATCAAAATAGCCCGTTGCGATGGCATCGAACTCGCGATGCGTATGTAACAGTATCAGTCCCGAGAGTATAAAAAAACCATCTATTCCCATATAACCATGCGCGATAAGCGCCGAAAATGGTCCGAGTGCTTGGGAGAAATGTAGATGCAAGTCTAAGTAATAGACAAAAACCCAGGCCGCGAACGCGGCACGGCAGATCGTAAGGTCGGTGATGTCGGGCTTCTGACTCATCGGCACTTCTGCTCTAGATCAATCCCGCCCCGGATAGAAGCTGCGACGCCTCAATCTATCGAACAAAGCCTCCAAAAAGAAAGAAGCCCGCCAACCCGGATCGGGTGGCGGGCCAAGTTCAGGGAGGAAACGCCAGTCACACGGCAGGATGAAGAACCAACCCTCACCCCACTTTCATAATGCAGCGCAGCATTAGCTGCGTCCAGAAAAAAACGCCCAAAAAAGAGGATATTTTGGTCATTCAAACAAAAAATGTCTAGAAATTAGCCGTTGCGCTTTTTACTAAATGCTTTTCGGCTTATTTTTGATCACACACGCAGAATATGCACATCGACCAAGGGGCGCTTGCCGAGTGGCTTGCCAACGATGCGGCGTAACGCTGCCCTGGCCGCATCGGAGAATCCGGCTTCATCCTGGCGGAACGCGGGGGCCAGGTCTTCCAGCACCTCATGAAATTCCCGCTCATAGGCTTGGCGCTGCGGGCCTTCGAGTTCGTCTAGCAGTCCGGGAGCCGACAAGCGCGGCGCGCCCTGCAGTCTGCCTTCCGAATCGATCGCAAAACTGCCGACAACCACACCGTTGAACAGCATACGCTTGCGCGCGGCCAGCACCCCGTTTTTCAGCGGGACAACCTTGCTACCGTCCACGGCCAGCCTCCCCGTGGGCACAGAATCAACCACCGCGGGTCCGTTGCCGCCGAACAGCACAACATCTCCATCCTCGACAAGCAGAGTGTTGATGCCGGCTTCCCGCGCCAGGGCAGCCTGGGTCGAAAGATGCCGCCATTCCCCGTGTGTTGGGATCACGCATTTCGGCCGCACCAGCTTGTAGAGCTTGCGCAGCTCCTCGCGCGCCGGATGGCCTGAGACGTGCACGAACTCGTCTCCATCCACGATTACCTGCACGCCCCGCCTTGAGAGCTGGTCTTGAACGGCGAACACTGCACGTTCGTTGCCGGGTATGGTGCGTGACGAGAAAATTGCCTTATCCCCCGCCCCCAGAACCGCATAGCGGTGCGTGTCCGCGGCAATGCGCGCCATGGCCGAGCGCGGCTCGCCCTGGCTACCGGTGACTAGCAACAGAATGTTATCATGAGGGATCGCCCCGATCTCTTCCTCGGGCACGAAGTCGGGCACGTCTTTCAGGTAGCCGGCCTCCTGCGCCGCAGTGATGTAGTTGTTGAGGCTGCGGCCCACCAGGGCAATATGCCGCCCGGCAATTTCTGCAGCCGAAATAATGCTGGCTACCCGTGCCACATTGCTGGCAAAGCAGGTAATGGCGATGCGCCCGGAAAGCTCCGGCAGCAATGCCTCGAAGTTCTTTTTTACATCCAGTTCAGAGCCAGAATACCCCTCCACCGCAGCATTAGTGGAATCGGAGACAATAGCCAGCACACCTGCTTCGCCCAGCGCCGCCAGCGCTGCCTCGTCGGATACGTCGCCTATGACGGGAGAGGCATCGAATTTCCAGTCTCCTGTGTGCAGTACGGTACCATAGCTTGTGGTGATGGCCAGCGCCTGCGCCTCGGGCGTGGAATGCGTCATACGGATATAGCGCAAGCTAAACGGTCCCAGCTCAAAAGCGCCTCCGGGCGGGACGAGATGCAGCTTCACCTCGCGTTGCAAGCCGACTTCTTGCAATTTGCGGCGGATGACTGCGGCTGCGAAGGGGGTCGCATAAACCGGGCATCGCAGTTGCGGCCAAAGCCGGGCGATGCCTCCGATATGGTCCTCATGCGCATGGGTTATGACGATTCCGAGCAGATCATCACGTTGCTGAGCAATGAAGGCGGGATCCGGCAACAAGATCTCCGTCTCGGGGTTCTCAGGCCCAGAAAAGCCCATGCCGCAATCCACCGCCAACCAAGAGCCGTCGCAGCCATAGAGATTGAGATTCATCCCGATCTCGCCGCTGCCGCCGAGGGGGATAAAGATAAACCCCGCCTCGGCCTCGTCCATGGCGGGTGTGATTTTGCCTTTGGGTCTAGCCACGAGCGGGGCTGCTCCTATGCCGTGTCATTCTGTCTCCAGGAACCGCGCCCTATCGCGCGGCAAGGCAGGTGGCTTATTGCGCAAGGAAAGCAGGCGCAACCCTTCCAAGGTGAGGTCCGGCGCAATGGCCGTGAATTTGGCCGTGCCCTCGGCGAAAAGCGGCGCCAGTCCGCCCGTGGCGATGGCTTTCAGACTGGCGCCAAACTCGCCCTCGATGCGTGCCAGAAGCCCTTCGATAAGGCCGATGTAGCCCCAATAGACGCCCGATTGCATAGCGGGCACCGTGTCGCGCCCGATTACCATGTGCGGC
The DNA here is from genome assembly GCA_021818425.1 of Pseudomonadota bacterium. Taxonomy (GTDB): domain Bacteria; phylum Pseudomonadota; class Alphaproteobacteria; order Acetobacterales; family Acetobacteraceae; genus Acidocella. Next base: position 4,517 of record JAKAEC010000031.1, on the reverse strand, counting down.
CGACCGATGCCGATGCGCGGCAGCCGGGCAGCGGCCTGGTGCAGCGCCTCGATGGAAAGGTTGATGCCAGGAGAAATTGCGCCGCCAATATAGGCGCCGGTTTCGTCAACTACGTCGAAAGTAGTTGCAGTGCCAAAATCCACTACCACCAGTGGACCCCGATAATGCGCATGGGCCGCGAGCGCGTTCAGCAAACGGTCGGCGCCCACGCCATCAGGGCTATCGGTCTTTATTTCGAAACCCCAATCGAGCGATGCGCGGGCGACCAACGGCTCCGTGAAGAACCATTCACGGCAGAGGCGGCGCAGATGATAGAGCGCTGCCGGAACCACCGTGCCGATGACAGCACAGGTGATGTCCTGGGCACGTATGCCAGCACGGCTCAGCAGCACCTCCAGCCACACTCCATATTCGTCTGAGGTGCGCTGGGCAGAGGTGGCTAGGCGCCAATTGCCCCGCCATTCCACGCCGTCATGCACGGCAAACACGATATTAGTGTTGCCGGCGTCGATGACCAGAAGCATGCGCTCTCCTCGAATTACCCGTCCGCCAACAAGACTTCGCCGGTGTTAATGGTCTCGATACGATTTTCGCATCGCAACAGCAATTCACCACTATGAGAAAGTCCTACGAACATACCAACGCGGCGCTGCCCGGCAAATGCAATCTCGATTCGCGTACCGGGTGGGTGGGCCTTTTCCTGCCAAGCTTCGCGGATGGCTGAGGCCGGGGCTTCCACCCAGACCTCCAGCCGCGCAAGAATAGTCGCAGCGGCGGTTTGCGCAGATATTTCCACCCCCTGGTCAGCAAGGCAGGTGGTACGGCGCCCCGGAATTTCTGGGGTAGATTTCAAATTGACGCCAACGCCGATCACCAGCCAGTCCAGAAACGCATCACCTGGCGCCGCATCTATCAAAATGCCCGCCAGCTTGGCCCCTGCGCACAGGATGTCATTGGGCCATTTCAGGCGGAGCCCCTTTGCCCCGTGCCCTTCTAGCGCCTCGACCACGGCAAGGCCGCAAATGAGCGAGAATAATCCGGCATCGGCCGCAGGGCGCGTCGGACGCAGCAACACGGAGAGATTCAAATTGCCCTCCGGCGCGCTCCAGGCCCGGCCACGCGAGCCGCGCCCCGCCGTCTGCTTTAAGGCTAAAACGGCGAGCCCGGCGGGCTCGCCCATTTTAGCCCGACGCACAACTTCATCAGAGGTCGAGGCCAGCTCGGCGTGCTGCTCCAGCCGCCAGGCGTTCACCCCATCAGAGCTTTCGCGGCTGCGCCCGCAGCCGTCATCAGCGGACCGGGAATAACAACAAAGAACATCACGGCAAACGCACTTACGGCCATAACGAAGCCCGCGCCGGCGGAGGTCTTGTCGAATTGCGGCTGGCCCTTGTCGAAATACATCACCTTGATCACGCGCAGATAGTAGAACGCACTGATGACGCTAGTGACGATCGCTATGATGGCCAGCGTCTCATACCCAGCGTTGAAGGCAGTGTAGAATACGTAGAGCTTGGCAAAGAAGCCGGCCAGAGGCGGGATACCGGCCATGGACCACATTAACACAGCAAAGGCGAAGGCAAACCCTGGATGCTCCGCGGCAAGCCCGGCAAGGTCGCCGATCTGCTCCACCGCCTGGCCGTTGCGCCGCATGGCAATAACGCAGGCGAAGGCACCAAACGACATAACCACGTATATAGCGATATAAACTAAGCTTGCCTGGATGCCGGCCACAGTGCCCGTGACTAAGCCCATCAGCGCGTAGCCCATATGCCCGATCGAGGAATAAGCGAAAAGGCGCTTGATATTTGACTGGCCAATGGCGGCAAGCCCTCCGATGACCATGGAAAGTACAGCGAGGATCTGAATCAGAATCTCCCACTGGCCGGTGAGGTGCCCGAATGGTCCTGCCATAACCGAGAGAAGCAACGCCATAGCGGCAGCCTTAGGCGCCGTGGCAAACAGAGCTGTCACCGAGCTTGGCGCGCCCTCATACACATCCGGCGCCCACATATGGAACGGGGCCGCGGAGATTTTGAACGCCAGCCCGACCAACACGAACACCACCCCGGCAATCGCACCGCTTCCCGCCCCTTGCTGAAATATACCCGCAAGTGCAGCGAAATTCGTGGTGCCGGCGAAACCATAAACCAGCGAGATACCGTAGAGCAGCAGGCCGGAAGCCAGCGCGCCGAGGACGAAATATTTCAAGCCCGCTTCGGTGGAGCGTACGGAATCGCGCGCCAGCGCCGCACAGATGTAAAGTGCGAGAGACTGCAGTTCGAAGCCGATATAGAGGCTCATCATGTCCGCTGCGGAGATCATCACGGTCATGCCCAACACGGCGAACAGCACTAGGATTGGGTATTCGAATCGAGAAATCTGCTCACGCTTGTTATAGTCAAGCGAAAGAATAAGCGCTGCGATAGCGCCGAGATAAACCAGCGTATCGGCATAGCGGGTAAACAGGCTGGTTTTCAGCAGACCGCCGAACAACAGCGCATCCGGCGCCAGAAGCGATAGCACCGCCGCAATGATCAGCAACAACACTGCGCCGAATGTGACGGCGGGAGTGGTGTTTGAGCCCTTGGCAAGCACGCCGCCAAGCAGCAGAATCATGCCGCCTAACCCAAGGAAAAGTGCTGGGAGAAGAGAATAGAAATCGGTCATTGCGCGGTCACCATGGCGATTGCCGTATGCGAGTTAAGGGCGGCAGTGTGCGCTTGCACCAGGGCAGCGACAGGCGCGTCAAACGCGTGGGTGAAACTGGAGGGATACACGCCCAGCCACATCACCAGTACCGCCAGCGGCAGAAGCATCGCGTATTCGCGACCGGTGAGATCTTTCAATTCCATCAATTTCGGCCGGGCATATTTCTCAAACAAAACGGCGCGCACCAGCACCAGTGAATAGGTAACACCCAGTACCATACCCGCACCGCCCAGCAGCGAGACCCAGAAATTCACCTTCAATGCTCCAACGATCACCAGGATTTCACCAATGAAGCCGGAGGTTCCGGGCAGGCCCATATTGGCCAAGGTAAAGAACAACAGAGCCGCAGCGAAAACCGGCATGTTAACGGCAAGGCTGCCCAGATTGCGCAATGTCAGCGTCTCGCCGCGCGAGGTAATGACACCAGCGCAAATGAATAGGCCAGCGATTACGAGACCATGGGAAAGCATCTGGAATAAAGCACCCTCAACCCCTTCCACGGTGAACGTGAACAAGCCGATAATAATGACGCCCATGTGCGCAACGGAGGAATAGGCGATCATGCGCTTCATATCCGTCTGCGCCAAAGCGACATAAGAGATGTAGATGACCGCCACCACGCCAAGCACAAACATCAACGGTTCGAACGAAGCCGACGCTTGAGGCAGCATGGGAATGGCGAAACGAAGGAACCCGTAGGCGCCCATCTTGGAGAGCACAGCGGCCAGCATGATGGTTCCGGGCACCGGTGCCTCACCATAGGCATCAGGCAGCCACGTATGCAATGGCCACACAGCGGCCTTCACGCCGAAAGCCGCTAGGAAGGCCAGGAACAGCCAAGTCTGAGCCTGTGCCGGGATCCGAGCATGGGTCATCACTGCCATGTTCGTAGTGCCAAGATTCCGCCAAATCCACACCACCGCCAACAGCATAAACAACGAGCCGGCGAGGGTGAACAGGAAGAACTTCACTGCAGCGTAAACCCGCTTCTCTCCGCCCCAAACCCCAATGATGAGATACATAGGCAGCAGCACGGCTTCGAAGAAAACATAGAACAGCACGAAATCTGTGGCGGCAAACATACCCACCGTCATCGTCTCCAACAGCAGCATGGCAGCGAAGAAGGAGCGCGCACGAGTTTTGATGCCGTGGCTTGCGATGATGGCGACAGGAGTGAGCAGCAGTGTCAACATGATGAGGAACAGACTTATACCGTCCACCCCCATTCGATATTCAATATTGACGCCAGAAAGCCACGGCATCACCTCGACGAACTGATAGCCTGCGATGGCCGGGTTGAACTGCGTCCAAAGAAATACGCCAAGTGCCAGCACAATAAGCGAAAAGATTAGCGAGACGTTCCGCGCCTTGCACGCGACTTTCTCGTCATTCCCGCTCAACGTGGCGACAATGAAAGCGCCCAACAAGGGCAGATAGGTGATGAGCGAAAGGATGGGAAAACCGAGCTGGTTCATGATCACCGCACCCAGATGAAGAGGCTGACAAAGACTAGCAGGCCGATCAGCATGATGAAGGCATAGAGCGCAATGGAGCCGGTTTGCAGCTTCACCGCCTGGGCGGACGCATCGGACGTGATCGCGGCCAAGCCGTTGGGTACGCCGTCGATTACCTGGTCGTCATTACGCCAAGCGAACTTAGCAAGCCTAAGCGAAGGTCGCACCAGCAATGCGTCGTAAACCTCGTCGAAATACCACTTATTGAGCAAGAATTTGTAAACCGGTGAGACGCTCTGCGAAAGCCGGCCCGGCAGAGCTGGAACTAACAGGTAGAACAAAACCGCTATC
>JAKAEC010000093.1 GCA_021818425.1 Pseudomonadota bacterium | reverse complement strand
GCGACATGGGCTCGAGCTTGTCGGGCGGGCAGAAGCAGCGCGTGCTGCTGGCACGCGCCTTGTACCGCCGCCCCAAGTTCCTGGTGTTGGACGAAGCGACCAGCCACCTCGATGTGGCCAAGGAGCGCGAGGTCAACGCCATCGTGAAACGCATGAAGCTTACCCGGCTGGTGCTGGCGCACCGGCCGGAGACCTTGGCCAGCGCCGATCGCGTGATCGTGCTGCGGCCAGGGCGCACCGAATCACTCGCTCCTGCGCGTCCGGAAGCCAGGGAGGGCGGGTGATCCTTGCCGGAGGACCCGGCAAACAACGCCATTACAGGCACGAGGAGAAATTCAATGAACATTTTGAACGCGAATGAAATCGCAACGGTGGGTGGCGCTCTCACTGCCGATCAGGGAGCCACGCTTGAACTTGCGGTGGCGGGCGCCGCCGCTATCGTCGGTAGTGGTGGCCTCGCGCTGCTCGCGATCGCCGCTGCAGGAGTGTGCTATGAAATAGGCGACTCAAGCAAGTAAGCAATTCTCAACAGCGCTTCAGCACACGGATGTGCTGAAGCGCTATCAATTGGCATTTTTTTTGAGAACACATTTTGCATCGCTTTGCTTTACTGAAACTACCTGTCTTCACGTCACGGGATGATGGTCATGGACTCCTCCCCTCTATTCGGCATCGAAGTGCCATGCTGGAGAGCGAAGCGTTGCAGCTCTGCGAGAGGAGGAGTCCGAGATGAACATTACGACGTATGCAGTCGATCTGGCAAAGGATGTATTCCAGGTGCACGGTTACGACCGTCAAGGTCAGCGTGTGTGGGTGCGGCGATTGAATCGAACCAAGTTCCAGCGGTTCTGCGCTGAATTGACGCCCGGCGTGCGGGTGGTGATGGAGGCCACGCGCTCGGCCCATCACTGGGGGCGGTTGTTGCAAGGCCGGGACGTGCGCGTCGAGCTGTTGCCACCGCAGCACGTCAAGGCGCTGCTGATGGGCAACAAGACCGATGCCAATGATGCCGATGCGATCTACGAGGCCTCGCTGCGGCCCAAGCTGCGCCGGGTGCCGGTGAAGACCTGCGCGCAGCAGGCGCTACTGACCGAGCACCGGGTCCGCGAGGCGCGGATCAAGACGCGCACGCAGACGATCAACCAGATCCGCGGTCTGCTGGCCGAGTTCGGTGTGGTTCTCGGCGCGCGCGGCGCGCCTTTGCGGCGGGCCTTGCCGGCCGTGTTGGAGGACGCCGAGAACACCCTGCCGGACGCCGTCCGGCTCCTGTTGGCCGAGGCGCTGGAGGATCTGCTGCATCTGGACGCCCGCATCGAGGCCAGCGAACGGCGTCTGTTCGAGGTCGCCCGCTCCACGCCGGCCTGCCGGCGCCTGCTGGCGGTCGAGGGCCTCGGCCCGATCACGGCCACCGCCCTGGTCGCCAGCGTCGGCGAGGGCCGCGGTTTCGAGCGCGCCCGCCCATTCGCCTCCAGCCTCGGCCTGGTGCCGCGCGAATACTCCAGCGGCCATCGACGCCAGCTCGGTCCGATCACGAAACGCGGCAACCCCTACCTGCGCAAGCTGCTCATCCACGGCGCCCGCGCCGTCGTGCGCGCCGCGGGCCCCAAGACCGATGCCCGCAGTCGCTGGATCCAGACGCTCCAGGCCCGCCGCGGCCTGCACAAGACCGTCGTCGCCCTGGCCAACAAGAACGCCCGCATCGTCTGGGCCCTGTTGCGCTCCGGGCACGATTACCGCCAGCCCCAGGCCGCCTGACCCACCCTTTCACTTCACGGAGGACCCACAGCGTTTGCGAGCCCGCTCCACCGCATGCCCACCGGTCAGACCGGGTGGGGGACCACGCCGCACTTGTCATAGGCCCGAGGATGAGGCCGGCGGGATGATCGGCACCCCCACCGCGATGTCACCATGCGCGGCCCGAGCCATCACGGCTCACCTCACAGGCCGGATAGATGATTGCAAACCGGTTCCCGCATGCTCCAGGCGTGCTTGCATTCGGGGAGGAGTCCATAGATGACACATCCAGTTTCGCAAACTGATCCGCTAGTGACGTCTCGTGGCACACGGTTGTAGGTAACTGGCGCACGCTGATTCCGCTTTTATTATTTGTGAGGTCCGTCCGTGAAGTCCAAGAAAGAGCCAAAATGGAGAAATCCCACTTATCCTGCTTTGCCCAAGAATCATTGGCAAAGCTTCAATGTTCGGACAGGGAAAGTTGTGCGATGCGACTTCAACTTAAGAACGGCATGGCGAAATCTCATAGCTGAAAAGCTCTTCTGTCCCCCTAACGAGCAATTCTTCTTGAACCCACTCCGAATCGAAGGCGTGGGCGACGCACTTTTTGCCAAGTGGAAAAGACACCAAATACTTATAGCCTTTTTTTGTGGTGTGCTGGGCGTGGCGTTTTACGTGAACCACGGCGGTGGCGACCAAAGGTTTGCCATTGTAATGGCGCTCTTTGTGTTACTTGTATCCGTTAATCTCGCCACATCTGCATCCGCAAGTGATTTAGCGGACAAATCTGAATTTCTTACCGACGTCGCGGTTAAGGGACGAACGAGAATGTGGTTTCCTCTTGTTATGGCGGCAATATCTTTCGCTGCGAGCCAATTTGGGTTCGGCACGTTTGATTCTGCTGCCTATGCGTATGGAGCACTGATTTCAAAGGTAGACGCATTCCAATGGTGGCGCCTAGTTACGGGCCCTTTTATTCATTATTCAGTGACGGCATGGGTATTGAATAACGTCCTGCTTGCACTCGTATTCCCTATTGCCGCATATCGCTCTACTAAATTGGCGATCATTTTATTTATTGTAGGTTCTACATTTAGTGAAATTGCCTATGTCTTGATGGCAATTTTGGGCTTTCCTCACGAGGATCTATTGGTTGGCTTTTCGGGCGGAATATTTGCGTTGCTTGGTTTTATCCAATTTGACTGCATCCTCATGAAAAACAAATATCCGAAGATGTTTTGGGCCCTGGTTGCATCATTTATATTGCTAAACATTGTCGGTGTTCAAATCTTGGTTTCGCACGTCAGTCTAACCGCCCACGTTTCTGGATTTATAATTGGGACGTTGGCTGCGTTTTTATTTAATTTTCTGAATAGAGCGCCCGACGGAATCTGAGTTTCCCAGCATCGCCGCGTCTGATTCACCATCGGTTCGAATCCACGTCTCCAACACCGAGCGATTTCCTCTGGCAATTTGACAGAATCGACCGATTCCACACTGAAATCCGGATACCCAATCTTTTCCGTAGGCGGCGGCATAACTGTTAGCAGTGTGCTCAGTGATGCTGGAGCCGGCGGCGGTGGTTGGTTGGGCGCAGAAGTAGGCTCGGATATTGGTGAGTGGGTTGGTGGCCTAATTGGTGCTACTGGCGGTGGCCCGGTTGGCGCTTTCATCGGCACGACGGGAGGTGCTGCTCTGGGCGGAGCCGTTGGCGGGTGGATCGGATCTCATATTTGATCGCATAAGCAATTAGTAAGTTAGCCTTCGCACAGGGAAGTGCTTTTTGGCAACTGACATGGCACATTTTGCGAGACAGGAAATATTAAGTATGCAATACTCATTTGACGGGTGGCGTAGTCAGTTCACAGATCCATATCGTATCTTGTTTCCATTAATCCTGGCTAGTATTCTTATTATTGTTGGCAGTTATATCAATAGCGACACAGGAGAAGGTTTAATGATAGGAGGATTCATTGGTTTAGCAATTAATGTTAGAGATAGCCTCACTTATAAGCTTGTATTATCAAACAAACGCATATTATTGGCCTACGAAGAATGTTTAAGGAAACTAGGTTTCAATGAAATTGACGATGCCACCTACAAATTAAAGAGTTGGCTCCCTCAATACGATAGCCAAAAAGTTAAGGTGGAAATGAAGTCTGATTGCATTATTATTCGTTCCACACGGTTTAATATTCGTAGAATAATGAAAAGATTGACCTGATTAGATCCGAACCTCAGCCCTCCGTTCGCAGTAAGGATACGGATTGCTCCGTACCCCCTGCACAGATCCGAGCAAGCGCAATTCACGCACTTGGCTCCCACCTTGGGCGTTTGGCGTCAAAACGCTGGTTCGGCCAAGGATGAAGAATGACGGCTTTGGGGAGCCAGTCGACCGCGAGCTGCCTCATTCGCGCCCACACCACCCGACCCTTCTGACTGCGCCGCGAGAGCGAGCGCTTCCAGGCCGCGATGACGTGATTGCGAAACGCACCTATCGCCCATGTGTTGGTGGGCACCGCATGATAGGCAAAGTAGCCCCGAACGACTTGCTGCAGCCAGTGCCCCTGCTCCGGAATGCTCTGGTGCATTCGCTTTCGCAGTTCCGCCTTTACGCGCGCGCGCGTCACCCGCATGCGAGATACAGGCGCGCGTACTTGCCCTGCCGGATCGCATGGTAGGTGCCGCTGATGGCGCGCTTGAGGTTGCCCAACAGCACGTTGACCCAGCGACGTGCTGATCGCGCCCATCACCCAGGGCGGCGACTTCGCACGCTACGCCGGCTTTGCCGTGTCGCTGACCGGGGCCGGCTGCAAGACCCAGGGCGTCGCCCTGGTGAACAAGATCCGCATGCTCGACCTGGCCGCCCGCAAGGCGCGTAAGGTTGAACGCGCGCCGCAGGAAGTCATTGACGACGCCCTTGGGCGCCTGACAGCCCTGCTAGGATGAGCCAACGCAAAGACCACACGGAAGGCAGGCTTGTTGCGATCACCACTCCGTGTGGTTGCCAACAGCCAAATCCGGATACCCTTTTTTCGGGTGACGGCCATGGCCAAGATCGTCCTCTACTGCCAGCCCGGTGCCAGGCACACCCGATGCGCCGGCATGCACGACGGCAAACCCAAGATCCAGCTCAAGGCACCGCCGGTCGACGGCG
>JAKAEC010000092.1 GCA_021818425.1 Pseudomonadota bacterium | reverse complement strand
CCGCACCTGGTCCGAGGTGATATTTGCGAAGAACTTCTGGGCACATTTGATTTTGCACTTTTCGATCTCGCGAAGGCTAAGCGTTGACATCGTACCCTTTGTCTCCGCCACAAAGTATATGTGCTTTCCTGAACCCGGTTAGCTCTTCAATTGCAGTTATTGTAAGCTGCGGTGTATCCTCAGGCCGCCCTGGGTCGATGCGGTAGGTCAATCCAGTGTTGAGGGGCTGACCCGTGAAGCAGTTCAAAACTGCCTCGACGGCGGCGGTCTGGTAAGCCTGTTTTTTGAACCGAAGCTTCATATATTCGCCAATCCGCAATTTGTTAGCCATTTTACGTAAATTAAGCGACCCCGTTTATCCCAAGGCCCATCTTGTGGAGCGTAAAAGCCGATTTACGTTCCACAAATGAGTTTGTTGCCATTCTGCGTTCCACAAAGTTTTACAGTGCATCACGTCCCTCCGCCACATGCATCAGTTGCGTAAATCGCAGCACGGCGGCCCCGTCCCCCGCAGCCGCGTGATGGAAATCCGCGGCCGTCATCACGAATGGGGTCAGCGACAATTCCGTCACACATCGGCAGATCGGGATTTACCCATCCCGGAATCCCCGCCGGGTGGCCCCCCAGGCGGTTGCGCCAATTCGTGCAGTTTCCTTCGTGTTGTTACGCGTCGTCGATTATGCAATCTCGTCGACGCTGTCATCGAGGCCAAGCTCCCGCAGAAGAGCCTTCGTCTCATCAATGCGATGGGGCAAGAGACCGCCGTCCGGAGCGACCTCGAAGGTGACGCGAACCTTCAGTCCGCCGGTCGTAGCATACTTGGCCAGCACCTTGGTGTAGAAGTTCATCCATTTCTGGGCGGGGACTTCGCCTGACCAACGGAGGCCGATGACCTCTGTTACGGGCGGCGTCGTTAGCGGGGACTGCACGCGCTGCTGCCTTGAGATGATCACGACAGTCCGAGCTCGCAACGCCCCCGCGGCTGCTTCGACCAGGAACTCACCCTCGCCGGGTCCGGCGGTGAAGCCACCTTTGCCGTCGTTCTTTCCGCCCTGCATCGTCCATGTGACCGCGGGCACCGTCATCGGTCGTCCATGTTGGTCGGCGCCTCTGGCCTGGAAAGCAACGTCAGACCCCGGCAGTATTCGGGGCCGGTCCGGCCAGATTGTCAGCGTCGTTAGTATCGGCGGCTCGATGTGTGTTTTGGCCTCTTCGGCCGTGATAATGAACATGTCATCGGAGATTTCGATCTCCGCGGCACCGAGGGCTGAACCGAAGACGAACGGCTTGTAACCCGTGCCGCTCTTGCCGACGTAGCCGAGGATGCCGCCGGATACGCCGCGGGCGATGGTTTCCTTCACCGAGTCGCCATCCAACAGGCGCGGAAACTGCGGTGACGCGAAGAATGCGTCCCTTACCGACTTCGTGCTCCATTCGGTGAACGCCGGCGGCCAGTTTCGTACCAGGAAGTTGGGGCTGACGCCCGTCTCGATGTCCCCGTCCTGCCGCAGCCGATCCACGATGAGTTTAACCATGCTGTTGGCCTGACTGGAATGGACCAACCCCAGGTCAACCACGCGCAGCTTGCCGTCCTTGTCCAGCAGCGCAACGTTTTTGTAGGTTCGCCAGACGCATTCCCTCAGGTCGCGCTGGGCCTTCTTGAGATTCTCAGCCAACTGTGTCTGTTGCGTATCGTCGAGTGTGTCCTCCTCCTCATCTTTGATCGCCTGCCACGCCAGCAGTTTCCTCGCCTCGTCCCGCAGCGCGGCATCATCATCAGCGACCGAGAACATCAGAGCACTCTTGAATGTGCGGCCGGAGCTGCCATGTTCCCGAATCATCCCATCAATCATTTGAAGCGTCTGCTTCTCAGCCATCGAATCTTCGGGCTGCAGCACCGCCAGCGTAAGAACGGGGCGGTCTGCTATCTGGTTCGACTTTTCAGGGAAAGGAAGGACTTCCACGCCCGGCTGCTTCTCAAAAACTTTTAGTATCTCGGCGCGGATGCTCTGTTCAATTTCAGCCCCGTCAACATTCGCCCGGCGATCGGCCAGCAGTTTGTTGAGGTTTGGCGAGAGGCCGAAGCGGTATCTGTTCCGATCTACCCGCATGTAGTAGCAGGACTCGGCCAGCGCCTCCATGGCCGTCTCGACGTTGCCGATGCCATCGGTGGCCGCCTTGGGCAATAGGCCGACGACGGGGCCGGCGTGGGTGAAGAAATCCTCGATGACCTCAGGGACGAGCCTGCGCTCCCGCGCCTCGGCCGACTTGCCGACGATAGCGGACAGGTTGAGTTCCTTCTTCGCCAGGCCCTCCAACGTGGAATCGGTGATCTGCCGGAACCGGGTGGTGTCCACCTCTTCGATAATCCGGCTCTTGATGCTCTCCTCGGTGAGGTTGTGGAGGTACATGTCGCGGATCATCTTCTCGAGCTGGTTGGCGGGGAAGATGTCGCCCAGGACGTTAAAGACTTTGCCCGTGCGGCCGGGGTCAAGGTCTTCTTCGATTTGCTTGATACGCTCAAACAGTTTCTCCATCACCCGGCCTTCGCGGGTGTTGGAGGCGACGAAGTTGAAAATGAGACAGTCCTTCTCCTGGCCATAGCGGTGGATGCGACCCATCCGCTGTTCGAGGCGGATGGGATTCCACGGGATGTCGTAATTGATCATCAGCCAGCAGAACTGGAGGTTGATGCCTTCGCCGGCGGCTTCCGTGGCGAGCCGGCGCTGCAGGAGCGCCATGGTGAAACCAACGGCGCGACCGGTCGTGGCGTTGGCCGCCTGGGCCCTGATGGACTGGTCCTCGACATAGCGGGTGAGGGCGTCGTAAAAGTCCCACTCGTCGCTATCAATCTGGAACGATACGGTCTGGACCACACGTTTGGTGAACAGCTTGCTGACCTTGCCGGTGTCGGGGTGCGGGAAGGTGACCAGAGCCTCTTTGGTGCGGCGCAGGTAAAACGGTGCGGAGTTGCGCTGCATAGCTTCTTCAAGGCTCTTTACGTCGGCGTACACGTCGGCGTCGAGGAGTCGCAGAAAAAGGCAGAAGTGTTCTGGATCGCCCTTGTGTGGCGTGGCGGTCATGAGCAGGAAATGGTCCGTCATGGTGGAGAGGTTTTCGCCCAAGGCGTATGCGAGGGTCTTGTGTTCGGGGTCGGCGGCGCTCATCTTGTGAGCCTCGTCCACGATAATCAGATCCCAGTTGCTGCGCAGCAGACTCTCGCGGGCGTCGTCAATGCGGGACACCCAGGAAACCGATGTGATGACCTGGTTTTTCTCCTGCCAGGGGTTGGTGCCGTAATTGGCGCGGAGGACATCGCCTCGGACGATCTCAAAGTTCTCGCGGAACTTGTCTTTAAGTTCGCGTTGCCACTGGAAGGTGAGGTTGGCGGGCGTAACAATCAGGGTTCGCTTCGCCAGGCCGCGAATCTTCAACTCCTTGAGGAGCAGGCCCGCCATGATTGTTTTACCGGCACCCGGATCATCCGCGAGCAGGAATCGGATGCGGGGCTGTTTGATGAAATAGTCGTAAACGGCCTCCAACTGGTGGGGCAACGGATCCACGCGGGCGATGGAGAGCGAGAAATAGGGATCGTACTCGTAGGCCAGGGCCAGGCGAAGGGCCTCGACGCCCAAGCGGAAGTGGAGCGGGTTGCCGTCAAAAGGCTGTTTCTCCGGGCTGATCTGAAGGCCGGCGAGCTGCTGGGCATCTAAGATCGGCTCGTAGACCCGGCCGGAATCAAGGCCCTTGCCAACCAGTTTCAGCGAGGCGCCCAGCGGCGTACAGATGATGACCTGCACAGGTTCGGGGAACAACGAACCACGAACGATGGAGCCGGGGTTAGGCGTGGTGGGCGTCACTGATGGCTCCTCCGAACCGCATTTTTCGACACAACCGCTGATTCCATCCCGCTTCCCAACTCGGCAGACCACCGCCCGGGCGTTGGCGTGCTGGCTCTCAGGCTCGTTGCGAGCACATCGAGAAGCATCCAAGGTTCCTGCGATTTTTCGGCCATGCTTGTTCCTGCCACAACCTGGAGAAAAGGCTTCGTTCCGCCACCGCACCAGTGGCGGACTGCGTGATTATTTCACGGTTCTTTGCCGCTGGTGTCAAGGCGTGGCTGTTTCGGTGGCAAGCCAAAGTTAAATTGTCCGCTGCTTAGCCAAAGTTAAAATGTCCTCATTGCCCGCCGGGGCGAACAAGGGTTCAGATTTTAACGACGGCACGCGCTGGACGCATGACGCACGGAGGCACCGTGCGGCAGTTGTTTTCCGCGGGGCGCATGCATCCGGGGCAGCGCAGGGTGTACCAGCGACAATGCCTGCGGTTGTGGTAGCGCAGGGTTCATGGTGTGACCACGAATTTTCCGTACATGCCGGCTTTGGCGTGGCCTGGCATCTGGCACAGATAGTAGTATGTGCCCGGCGTGCCGGGGGCCTTGAATGTTGTGGTGCCGAAATAATAGTTGGACTTTTTAATGGATTTGGCCGTGCGCGGCATGGTCAGGGGTATCTCGGCGATCTGCCCGGGTACTGGCACCGGCACCACGGTTTTGTAGGGGGGTTGAGCTTTGCCGATGATAACACCATGGATCATACCCGGGCCGTAATCCATGTTTAATATGGTCAATGTAATGTTGGCTCCGGCCGGTACGGTTAACTTCGGATCGACAAGTTTATGGATTTCAAAGGTTTGATCCGGCGATCCGGGTTCCACGGCGATTATAACCATGTGAATGTTATGCCCCATGAACATGACGCTTTTGTGTTTTCCGTGCCCCATGAGCATGCCTTCGGAATTGCTGTATTTAATCAATGGCCGGGCGACTGTGTAGTGGATCGGTTTGCCCGGTTTGGGCAGATGCTTGGGCATAGGCCCCATTTTCATCCCCCCCATGCCGCCCATATTTCCCATGCCGGCGGCCAGAACGATTCCGGAAGCCGCCCCACCGGTCA
>JAKAEC010000030.1 GCA_021818425.1 Pseudomonadota bacterium | reverse complement strand
GAAGCTTCAATGGCCTCGCCATGGCCAGCATCGCGCGCCTCAATCATCACCTCAAGCTGGGCATCCTGCACGGAGGGGCTGGAAAACAGCCGGTGATGCGAGACTTCCAGAATATTCCCGCCGAGCTCACCAATGCGCCGAGAAACCTCCGCCAGCATGCCGGGCCGGTCTGGCATTTCCAGCACTAGGCGCAGCAGGCGACCATCGCGCAAAAGGCAGCGCATGAGAGTATTGGCCAGGATGCGCGGATCGATATTGGCGCCACAGATGGAAATGCCAACCTTCTTGCCCCGGAAATGCTCTGGAAAGCTCATCACTGCGGCAAGGCTTGCCGCACCCGCTCCTTCCGTCACCTGTTTGGCGTTTTCCACATAGGCGGCGATGGCGCTTTCCACTGCGTGCTCGCTTACTACCAGCACCGGTACCTCCAGCGCCTTCAACACGGAAAGCGGAAGCTGTCCGATATCGCGCACAGCGATACCTTCTGCGATGGTCGGCCCGCCCACTTTTATGTCCTTACCTGCCAGCGCCTGGGCGAACGCGGCGTAATGCTCCACTTCCACGCCATAAACCTTGCATTCAGGCCGTAGATGCCGCGCCACAACGGCGCTGCCGGCCACCAGCCCGCCTCCGCCGGTAGCCACCACCAGCGCGTCCAGGTCTGGTACGTCTTGCAGCATTTCCAGTGCCATGGTGCCCTGGCCAGCCATAACGGCTGGGTCGTCATAGGGATGAATGAAGAACAGTCCGTCTTCGATTTCCAGCCTGCGGGCCTCGGCGGCGGCTTCGGCCAGTGTCTCGCCATGCAGCACAACATTCGCCCCCCAGCTTGCGGTACGCGTCACCTTAGTGGCTGGGGTATGGCGGGGCATGACTATGGTGGCCTTAATACCCGCCAGCGCGGCATGACGAGCTACGGCCTGGGCATGGTTGCCGGCCGACATTGCAACAACGCCGTTCTGGCGCTCTTGCTCGCTCAGGAGCGCGATGCGGTTGGCTGCCCCGCGCTCCTTGAAGGCGCCAGTGGCCTGCATATGGTCCAGTTTGACGTAAAGCTCAGCCCCCGTCAGGCGGGAGAGCCCGTCCATTCGTAGGAAGGGAGAGCGCAAAACAGAGCCCTGCACGCGTTTGGCGGCGGCCAGCACTTCAACATAAGTGATCATCTCACACGAAGCTGATTTTCAGAATTTCGTAGGACCGGTCGCCGCCCGGTGCCGGAACGGAGACGGTGTCTCCCACGCGCTTTGAAATCAGTGCTTTTGCCAGCGGCGATGTAACGGAAAGCTTGCTTTGCTTGATATCCGCCTCATACAGTCCCACGATCTGATAGGTGGCTTCTTGCTCGGTATCCTCATCCACTACCAGCACTGTGGCACCAAATTTCACCGTTTCGCCGGAAAGCGCGGCCGGATCGATCACCTCAACGGCTGAAACAATCTCCTCCAACTCGGAAATTCGGCCTTCAATGAAGGATTGGCGTTCACGAGCGGCGTGATATTCGGCGTTCTCTGAGAGGTCGCCATGGGCGCGCGCCTCGGCAATGGCGCGTATAATCGCTGGACGCTCAACAGCCTTGAGATTCCGCAATTCTTCTTCGAGCGCCGCGAGCCCAGCCGCGGTCATGGGAAATTTTTGCACTGCATCTCCTCAAGGGCGCCATGGCCCTCGATGGGGTTTAAGGTTACGCGAGACGCCGCCGCCGGCGCGTGGGGGCGCCGGCGGGCGACTAGAAGGATTGACGAAAATACGACTGTAGCGGGGCAACATCAAGAGTGCCAGCCATTAACGCCGCGATGGCGTGCGCTGCGGCCCTCGCGCCTGCGATGGTCGTGAAGTTCGGTACACCGTGGGTAAGGGCCGAGCGGCGGATGTCGAAACTATCCGCCGCGGATTGAGCGCCCGAGGCGGTGTTTATAATCAGCTGCACATCGCCGGAGCGGATGGCATCTACACAGTGAGGGCGGCCTTGCAGAACTTTGTTCACCCGTTTCACTGCAATGCCTGCCTCGGCCAGACATTGCGCAGTTCCGCCGGTAGCGAGGATAGAAAAGCCCAGCTCCGTCAGCCGCCGTGCCACCGGCAAGATGGCGGGTTTATCCGCGTCCTTCACGGAAACAAAGGCCGTGCCGGTAAGCGGGAGCTTTACCCCTGCCCCTAGTTGCGCTTTGGCGAAGGCACGGGCAAAATTTGTGTCCAACCCCATCACTTCGCCGGTGGATTTCATTTCCGGCCCCAGTAGCGTGTCCACATTCGGGAAGCGGGCGAATGGGAATACTGCCTCCTTCACCGCCACATGGCGCGGTTGCACGGAGTCATCCAGGTTGAAGCTGGCCAGCTTTTGCCCCGCCATCACCAGCGCACCGATCTTGGCTACCGGAACGCCGGTGGCCTTGGCCACGAACGGTACAGTGCGCGAGGCGCGCGGGTTCACTTCCAGCACATAAATCGTTTCGTTCTGGATGGCGTATTGTACATTCATCAGTCCTACAACACCCAGTGCCTTGGCTATGGAAACGGTCTCCGCCCGCAGCTCGGCCACAATGGCCGGCGAGAGCGAATAAGGCGGCAGCGAGCAGGCGGAATCTCCAGAGTGGATGCCGGCTTCTTCGATATGTTCCATTACGCCTGCTACATACACATCAGTGCCATCGCAGATGCAGTCTACATCCACTTCGCTCGCTTCATTTAGGTAGCGGTCGATCAGTACTGGGTTATCGCCGGAAACTCGCACCGCCTCGCGCATATAGCGCTCCAGTCCGGTGCGGTCATACACGATCTCCATTGCGCGCCCGCCCAGCACGTAAGAGGGGCGGATGATGACAGGATAGCCGATGCGCTCGGCAATTGCCTCCGCCTGCTCGGTGGAGCGGGCGATGCCATTATCGGGCTGGCGCAAGCCAAGCTTCTTCAGCAGTTCCTGGAAGCGTTCACGGTCTTCCGCCAAATCGATCGCGTCTGCTGACGTGCCAAGAATGGGGATGCCCGCGGCTTCGAGTGCCAAAGAGAGCTTCAGCGGTGTTTGTCCGCCATATTGCACGATGCAGCCTAGCAGGTGGCCCTTTTCCTGTTCTTTGCGCAGTAGCGAGATCACGTCCTCCGCAAAAAGCGGCTCGAAATACAGTCGATCCGACGTGTCATAGTCGGTGGAGACGGTTTCCGGATTGCAGTTGACCATAATGGTCTCATAGCCGGCTTCGCGCAGCGCGTAAGCGGCATGAACGCAGCAATAATCGAACTCGATGCCTTGGCCAATGCGGTTCGGTCCGCCACCAAGGATGACGACTTTCTTTCGGTCTGACACGTCGGCTTCATCCAACGGCGCGTCAAAGCTACCTTCATATGTGGAATACATATAGGATGTTGTGGAGGCGAACTCACCTGCGCAAGTGTCGATGCGCTTATAGGCGGGTGTCACGTTCAGCTTCAGCCGGGCAGCGGAAATCGCGCTTTCCCTGCTCCCACAGAGTTGCGCTAGACGCTTATCGGCAAACCCCATGGCCTTAAGGCGGCGCAGGCCGAAGGCATCGCGCGGTAGGCCGTTCGCCTTAACATCGTTCTCAGCGGCGATGATTCCCTGCATCTGGCGTAGGAACCAGGGGTCGAACTTACAGGAGGAATGAACCTCTTCAACCGAAAGTCCAGCGCGCAGGGCTTGCGCTGCCACGAGCAGACGGTCCGGTCGCGGGGTGGAAAGGGCAGCACGAAACGCATCGGCCCCACCATCGCCGGGGGCAAGGATTTCATCTAGTCCAGAAAGCCCGGTTTCCAGCGAGCGCAGACCCTTCTGCAATGCTTCCTGGAAATTGCGTCCAATAGCCATTGCCTCGCCAACCGACTTCATGGAGGTGGAGAGTAGCGCCGGCGTACCGGGGAACTTCTCGAAGGTAAAGCGGGGGATTTTTATTACCACATAATCGATCGTGGGCTCGAAGCTTGCAGGCGTGGCCTTGGTGATATCGTTCTGCAGCTCATCCAGCGTGTAACCCACAGCGAGCTTCGCGGCCACCTTTGCGATGGGGAAACCCGTGGCCTTGGAGGCCAGTGCCGAGGAGCGCGAGACGCGCGGGTTCATCTCGATGACGACCATGCGGCCATCTTCCGGGTTGATACCGAACTGCACGTTGGAGCCTCCAGTTTCCACGCCGATGCGGCGCAGACAGGCGATGCTCGCATCGCGCATTACCTGATACTCCTTGTCCGTCAGCGTTAGTGCCGGGGCCACGGTGACGGAATCTCCCGTGTGCACGCCCATCGGATCGATATTCTCAATGGAGCAGACGATGATGCAGTTATCCGCCTTGTCGCGGACAACCTCCATCTCATATTCCTTCCAGCCAAGTACGGATTCTTCCACCAACACTTCATTGGTCGGTGAAGCCTCGATGCCTCCCATGCAGATGTCGAAAAATTCTTCGCGGTTATAAGCGATGCCCCCACCCGTACCGCCCAGCGTGAAGCTGGGGCGGATAACGGCAGGCAGGCCGACCACCTCAAGCGCCATCGCGGCTTCCTCCCGCGTGTGAGCAATGGCGGACTTTGGACCATACACACCAATCTCTGCCATCGCGTCACGGAATTTCAATCGGTCCTCAGCGCGGTCGATTACCTCGGCGTTGGCGCCTATCAGCTCCACGCCAAGTTTTTCGAGAATACCGGATTTAGCTAGCGCCATTGCAGTATTTAGCGCCGTTTGTCCTCCCATGGTTGGCAGCAGCGCGTCTGGCCTCTCCTTGACAATAATTTTTTCCACCATCTCCGGGGTGATCGGCTCGATATAGGTGGCATCCGCGAGGGACGGATCGGTCATGATGGTCGCCGGGTTGGAGTTCACCAAAATGACGCGGTAGCCTTCTTCACGAAGTGCCTTGCAAGCCTGCGCACCAGAGTAATCGAACTCACAAGCTTGACCAATGATGATCGGACCGGCGCCAATGATCATGATGGATTTGATGTCTGTGCGTTTGGGCATCGGTCAGTCCTTACTCATAGCCGGGAATGGCAATTTTACGCGCATCAGCCGATGCGCGGAATTCAGTGGAAATGGCGTGGAGGTCGATGACGTCAACCGTATAGGTTGAGAGAACGGCTGCGAAAGAATCACTGAAAGATCGTTTCGGATTGAGGGATAACCTTTCGCTCGCATCTACAGCCAAATCAAAATCAGAAGTTGGCTCGGCCGTACCGTTGATGCGATGACTAAACGCGCGAGTCTTTCTATTCTTCGGCAAATTAGCACGCAATTGGCATTGCAAGATGTACAATTTCTTTGTCTTCATCGCAATGGTCCGATGTGCTGGGGGAGAGAGCGCTGCCAAGTGAGTTTCAATTTATTTGCGAAAGAGCTGGCTTATGATAAGCTACAGGTTGCCGAGGCTTTGTGGAGTGATCGCGGCATCTGACCGGACAACAGTGCTTATCATATGTTTGTTTTTTTAGTCTTTTGAGAGCGCTGCTACTCGTCGCAGTCTCCCAATTGGCAGAAGCGTGCATATGGGGTTGGCTAATATTCTCTTTAAGAGCGCTTATATTCTTTGAGACTTGAAATAATTCATCGGTGCTTGTATAACAATCGTTTGATGCGCGGATAGCCTCTGCCAGATTACTCAGAGGTGCTGTTGCCCGATCAATTTCCGGTTGGTTGTTTTTAGCGGAAATAAAATAATCTGCTGTGGTGATGCTGGCTATAAGAATCTCATCATCGCTATCCGATCTGTTTGTATAGAGAACGATTGCGCCTTCTAAAAATTGGCGGCAAATTTTAATTTCTCTATACGCAAGCGAATTTCTGGTGCCGTTAATTTCGTGCAGAATACGGAGTTTTGAGAGGTTTCCCAGTCTTTTGCTGCATGCGCCGCGGCGAATAGAAGTTTCGAGTTGAGATGTCTCCATAAAATGCATGAATAATTTACCTGAATTCATGCCCTCCACGTTGAACTGTTTGCGATCTTTGTCGGTCATACAAACCAGTTCGTCTACGTCCTCCGGAGGATTAAGAAAAACCGACATGAGTTGGTTCAGCCCATCAGTTCAACAAAACGTTTAAATAAATAGGCGCTGTCGCTCGGCCCCGGCGAAGCCTCCGGGTGGTATTGCACGGAAAACACCTTCTTGTTTTTGCAGGCGATGCCTTCGTTCGAGCCATCGAACAGTGAGACGTGTGTCACCTCCACACCTGCGGGAAGGGATTTATCATCAACCGCGAAGCCATGGTTTTGGGAGGTGATTTCCACCTTGCCGGTTATCAGGTCTTTCACCGGCTGGTTGGCGCCGCGGTGGCCGCGCTCCATCTTATAGGTCCTGCCACCCAGAGCGGTGGCGAGCAACTGGTGGCCGAGGCAGATGCCGAAAATCGGCACTGCCGATTTCATGAGGCCCTGGATGGTCGGGACCGCATATTTCGCCGTCGCCGCCGGGTCACCCGGGCCGTTGGAGAGAAATACGCCATCGGGGGCCAAGCCTAGAATCTGCTCGGCCGTATAGGTTGCGGGTACCACAGTCACCTGGCAGCCGGCGGAAGCTAGCGAACGAAGAATATTGCGCTTCGCGCCGTAATCGATGGCCACCACGCGTTTCCCGCCATTGGTTTCCGCAAAGCCTCTTTCCCAACTCCAGATGCCGTCTGTCCACCTATATGCCTGGGTGCAGGAAACTTCTTTGGCCAAATCAAGTCCTTCCAGCCCGGCCCAGTCGGCAGCCTGTTTAGCGAGCGCCTTCAAATTGAACTTGGTGTCTTCCGGATAAGCCAGCACCGCGTTGGGCGCGCCCAAATCACGGATGCGCAGGGTAAGGGCGCGGGTATCCACCCCGGAAATGCCAGGAATGTTCATGCTCTGTAGCCAGCTGCCCAAATCGTTCGTGGCGCGGTAGTTGGAAGGTATGGTGAAATCCTCTTTTGTCACTAGCCCGCACGCGTAAATCTGTGGGGCCTCCATGTCCTCCTTGTTAGTGCCCACATTGCCGATATGCGGAAACGTGAACGTGACGATTTGTCCGGCAAAGGAGGGGTCTGTCAGCGTTTCCTGATAGCCCGTTAGGCCGGTTGAGAAGCACAACTCCGAAGGTTTTGTGGTCGAAAACGCACCGAACCCTCTGCCCCAGAACACACTGCCATCAGCCAGCACCAGGGCTGCGGTAGCGCTCGGTGGTACGTCGCTGCTCTCCGGCGCGCCGGAAAAATCTTCCCAGGCCATGCCAGTTGCCGCCATAATGGCGGGCCAGTGGCGCGGCGGGATGGACCCGGCGCTGCGCCATTTGCGGACTGCTTCAGGGGAGACGCCGGTGAGTATGGCCGCGGCCTCGTTGCCGCCGAGGCGGCGCAGGATTTCTTCTGTTGGCGTGTGCATGGTATCTTCCTAGCGGAAATTTACTCCGGCCTCAATAATGCTGTATAGGTGTCGGAAATTTTTTCCGGACCGGGAGATCAAGATATGAGCCTGCGTGAAAAACTAACTGCTGCAGTGAAGGAATCGATGCTGGCCCGCAATGCGGAGCGTACCTCGGCCTTACGCATGATCCAAGCCAAGCTGAAAGACACAGACATCGCCGCCCGCCCGAAGGGCGTGGAGCAAGTGTCAGATGAGGACATCCAGGCCATGCTACGTTCCATGATCAAGTCCCGCAGGGATTCTGTATTACTTTACCGCCAAGGCGGGCGGGAGGACCTCGCAGCTGGGGAGGAGCACGAGATCGCGGTGATTTCCGAGTTTCTGCCGCGGACGCTGGAAGGTGAAGCGTTGGAGGTGGCAATTAAAGAAGCCATCGCTGCTACCGGTGCGGCAAGTGCCAAGGACATGGGCAAGGTGGTCGGCGCGTTGAAGGCCAAGCACGGTGCGGCGCTGGATATGGGTGCGGCTTCGGCCATGGTAAAGGCGGCGCTCGCCGGGTAATCATTGATGAGAGGCGGATTCACAGTTTAGTTTGGCTGTTCTCATGACCAAACCCGAACCGATCCGGCTTTGATGGCGCTTCCGGCCAATTTTCTCGAGGAACTTCGTGTCCGGCTGCCGATCGCAGCTGTGATCGGCCGCAGTGTGAAGCTCACCCGTTCCGGCCGTGAGTGGAAAGGCTGCTGTCCCTTCCACGGGGAAAAAACGCCGTCTTTTTACGTTTATGACGACCATTACCATTGCTTTGGCTGCGGTGAGCATGGGGATGTGATCACCTTTGCTATGAAGAGCACTGGCGTTGGGTTCATGGAAGCGGTGGAGGATTTGGCCGCGCAGGCAGGGCTGGATGTGCCCAGGCCCAGCCCGCAAGTTGCCCAAGCCGAGGCGAAAAGGGCCGGGCTATCGGAGGTGCTAGAAGCCGCCTTGAATGAGTATCAGCTCTGGCTCTGGGGGCAGGGCGGTAGGGCGACGCTGGATTACTTGCACGGACGCGGGCTGACCGACGAGACCATCCGCCGCTTCCAACTCGGCTGGTCGGGCGAAGGTAGAGGCGCAATTGCTGCTGCCCTGCGCGGGCAGAACATCAAGCCAGACCAGCTGATCGAGGCTGGGCTGATGAAGCAAGGTGAGCGCGGGCCTACGGACATGTTTTTCGGCCGGGTGATGTTTCCCATCCGAGACCGACGGGGCACGCTGATCTCTTTTGGCGGGCGCATCATAGGCGATGGTCAGCCGAAATACGTAAATGGCCCAGAGACCTCGCTGTTTTCCAAGCGCCGATCGCTTTACGGGTTAAACGTGGCGCGGGATGCCGTGCGTAAGGGCGCGGCGCTCATCATCACAGAGGGGTATATGGATGTTATCGCTCTATCTCAGGCCGGATTTGGGGGCGCAGTGGCGCCGCTTGGTACCGCGCTGACTGAGGATCATCTCAAGGAAATTTGGCAACTGACGCCCGAGCCCATCATCTGCTTTGATGGCGACGCGGCTGGTCAGCGTGCGGCATTGAAGACTGCCGAGTTGGCACTGACCCGGCTCAGCCCGGAAAGATCCCTGAAGTTCCTGCGTCTGCCGCCTAAAGATGACCCGGACAGTTTGATCAAGCGGGGTGGCCGCCAGGCGTTCGAGACAGAGCTGACCAAGGCGCAGCCGCTTTCGGCGGTTTTGTATAGGATGTTAAAGGCAGGGCAAGACACCACGACGCCGGAAGGCCGGGCTCGTTTACGCCAACGCCTGCTAGATTCCGCCAACTCCATTCCAGACAAGATGCTGGCGGCAGAATATCGCGCGGTGTTGCTGGATAGCTTTTTTGCCGATCGGCGCGCCCCGGCTTTGGGGCGCGGTGTTGTCAGGGGCCGCTTTGGTCCAGGCCCATCGCCTGTGCCAATTCCGCCGAGGATGCCGCCAGATGCCGAGGTCGCACAATTACGCCGCGCTAGGCTGATGTTGGCTATTTTGTTGGCGTTTCCGCAATTGATTCCACAGGTGGAGGAATTTTTTTCGCGTGTCCGGCTTGCTGGGCCGGATGAGAGGTTGCGTGAAGCGCTGCATGACTTTGTATCGGCTGAGAAACCCCTTGACACCGAATCGCTTCTCACCCATCTCCGCTCACTCGGCGTGGACGAGCAGGTGCGCGCCGTTCAGATGCTCGCGAAAACGGAGTTGAGCCTTCTAAAAGAGGCGAGCTTGGCGGAAGCCGAGAAGGCTTGGTGGGAGTTCTACGAGGCGATGGATTTCAGCATCGGCGCGCTGCAGGAGCAGTGCGATGAAGCGAGGGCTTTTTATAGTGCCAACCCTACCGACCGTGCCGCGCTTGACCGGCTGACTCGTTATCTCATGCTGCTGGACCGTGCCCGATCGGGTGCCTCTGGGGAAGAAGAATTCTGACTCGAATCGGGCATCCTTATTGCCTACCTATTGACTTGTAAAATATACGAGCCGCTTACATCGGAGACCTGACCAAACCATGGCCACCAAGCCGACCGCCACCACGGAAACCGCCGCCCCCGAGGCAGAGGCCGATGCCAATGTGCTGGACACCCAGTCCGGCGCCGTTAAACGCCTGATCGCCAAAGGGAAGGAACGGGGTTACATCACCTTCGATGAGCTGAACGCTGTTCTCCCTGCTGAGCAGAACAGCTCAGAGCAGATCGAGGACATCATGGCGATGCTCAATGAAATGGGCATCCAGGTGGTGGAATCCGAAGAAAGCGAGGAGGCCGAGACTGCCGCCGCACCAAAGGACGAGTTGGCCGAGGACGAGGAGCAGGCGGGCAACATCTCGGAGGCTTCAGTAAGTCGCACTGACGATCCCGTGCGCATGTATCTGCGCGAGATGGGCACGGTGGAGCTGCTGAGCCGCGAGGGCGAGATTGCGATTGCCAAACGCATCGAGGCCGGGCGGGACATGATGATTCGGGGCTTGTGTGAAAGCCCGCTCACCTTCCGCGCCATCATCGCTTGGCACGAAGCGCTGAACAATGGTCGCGTGCTGCTGCGCGACGTGATCGACCTTGAAGCTATGCAGGCGGGGTCCGAGCCCGGCGACACTAGCTTTGAGGCATCTGAGGAAATGGAGGAGGATGAGGACGGCGAGGGAGCAGGCATGTCTCTCTCCGCCCTGGAAGAAAAGCTGAAACCAGAGATTTTCCAAAATTTCGACGAGATCGAGAAGCTCTACGAAAAGCTCTCGAAGATGCAGACCAAACGCATCGATAACCTGACCGCAGGCGTGGATGTCAATTCTCGCTCCGAGAAGGCTTACGAGAAGCTGCGCGACGAGCTGGTGGCCAAGGTGGAGCAGGTCCGGCTGCATAATAACCGCATTGAGGAACTTGTGGCGCAGCTGAAGGTGCTGAACCAGAGGTTGAACGGCCTAGAAGGCCAGTTGCTGCGTCTGGCCGAGAACACCAAGGTAAGCCGTGAGGAGTTCTTGCAGCATTATCGGGGGCGGGAGATGGACCCCGGCTGGGTGCAATATGTGGCCGAGCTGCCCGGTAAGGGCTGGAAGGACTTCGCCAAAAAGCACGAGAGCCAGGCAAACGAGTTGCGTGCGCAGATTGGCAAGGTGGCCTCCGAGGCGGGGCTGCCGATTGAGGAATTCCGCCGGGTTTACACTACCGTTTCGCGTGGGGAACGCGATTCAACCCGTGCGAAGAAGGAGATGATCGAGGCCAACCTACGGCTCGTGATTTCGATTGCCAAGAAGTACACCAATCGTGGGCTGCAATTCCTTGACCTAATTCAGGAAGGCAATATTGGGTTGATGAAGGCGGTGGACAAGTTCGAGTACCGGCGCGGATACAAGTTCAGTACCTATGCCACTTGGTGGATCAGGCAGGCCATCACCCGCTCCATCGCAGATCAGGCGCGCACCATCCGCATTCCAGTGCATATGATCGAGACGATCAACAAGCTGGTGCGCACCAGCCGGCAAATGCTGCACGAGATTGGCCGTGAGCCGACCCCTGAGGAACTAGCCGAGAAGCTTGGCATGCCACTGGAGAAGGTGCGCAAGGTGCTCAAAATCGCCAAAGAGCCGATCTCCCTGGAGACACCGATCGGCGACGAGGAGGATAGCCATCTGGGCGATTTTATCGAGGACAAGGCGGCAATCATCCCACTGGATGCAGCCGTTCAGGCCAATTTGCGGGAGGCTGCAACCCGCGTACTCTCCAGCCTCACGCCGCGCGAGGAGCGCGTGCTGCGCATGCGTTTTGGTATTGGCATGAACACCGACCATACGCTGGAGGAGGTGGGGCAGCAATTTAACGTCACGCGCGAGCGTATCCGCCAAATCGAGGCGAAGGCGCTACGTAAGCTGAAGCACCCCAGCCGCAGCCGCAAGCTTCGCAGCTTCCTGGATGATTGAGAGGGCCGGCGCATCGGTCTGCTTATAACTAAGGGTGGGGCCGATGCCTGATATTTTGGATTATGCGCGGCCTGCCCCCGGAGAGCCGACGCAGCGTGCCAATGTGACCGTGATTTTCCTGCGGATGATTAGCCGGCCTAACCGCGCCCCTGCCGTGCTGCCGCCGGGCACGAGCTTGGTGCAGGAGCATCTGGAAACAGACGAATACCGAGCGCTTTATACGGAGGTGGGTGCCCCATGGCTCTGGTGGCTGCGACGGGTGATGCCCGAACAACTGTTGCAGAAGCATCTGGCGAGCAGCACCGTCTCTGTGCATGTGCTGCGTGTGAAGGGCGAGGTGGCAGGTTTTTTTGAGCTTGATGCCGGGCACTGGCCGTTTGTGAATTTGAACTATTTTGGGCTGAGGCCGGGCTTTATCGGACGTGGCCTAGGTCGGGTTTTGCTCGATGTTGCGGTGGATTGTGTGTTTGAAGGTGCCACCGCGCTGCGCGGGATGAGCGTCAACACCTGTGATGCCGATCATCCCCGTGCGTTGCCCAATTATCTTGCCGCAGGCTTCATCGAATACCGGCGCGCAAAGGAGGAATGGGACATTCCGGTGCGGCTTGGTCTTACGATCCCAGCACATCTCAGGGGTTGATGTCGCAGCCGCCGGACATTCTGTTTCAAGACAGCCGCGCCCTGGTGGTGAACAAGCCTGCCGGGCTGCCGGTTTATCCGGGTCGGTCGGGTGGGCTAAGTGTGGAGGATTTCTTCCCGATCTGGCGGCGTGGTAAAATCGGGCCGTGGCTGGTCCACAGGCTGGACCAGGATACGGCGGGTTGCTTGCTGATTGCGCGTAAGAAGGCGTTTTTGTTACAAGCACAGGAGCTAATGGGCGACGGCGAGGGCAAGGCGGAGAAGATCTACTGGGCCATTTTGCGGGGTGTGCCTGTGGAAGAAGCCGGAGAGATCTGCGTGCCGCTGACTAAGGTAACGCTGCGCCGGCGCTGGAACATGGCCCCGGCGGTGGACGGCCAACCTGCGCGCACCCTTTGGCGAACTCTGGGCGTGCATGGCGGCAATGCGCTGGTGGAATTCACGCTTCTTACCGGACGCACGCACCAAGTACGGGCGCATGCGGCGTATCTAGGGCATCCGGTGTTGGGCGATGGGGTTTATGGTGGCGGTGACGGCCCGATGTGTCTACTGGCCCGGCGCTTAACGCTTCCCTTACCCGAACCTGTTGGCGCCAATGCCCCTCCGCCAGCCCATATGGCAGCTTTCGTGGAGACTTGCCTTGGAACGCTCTGAATTCGAGCCAGGCCAATATGTGCGCCATCCTTGCCAGCCCGACTGGGGGGTGGGGCAGGTGCAAAGCGCGATTGGCCACCGTGTGACCGTAAATTTTGAGCATGCAGGCAAGGTGCTAGTGGACATACGCGTGGTGGCGTTGGAACATGTCGGGCCAAGGTGATTGCAAAAGGACCGGTTTGATCCGAGATAGGGCTATTATGATAGACCCGTTTGGCCGCCATATTTCTTATCTGCGCGTTTCCGTTACCGACCGCTGCGACTTCCGTTGTGGCTACTGCATGGCGGAGGACATGAGCTTCCTGCCCAAGAGTGATCTGCTTTCGCTGGAGGAGCTGGAACGCCTCTGCGCCGCCTTCATCCGCCTGGGTGTGACGAAACTGCGCCTAACCGGTGGCGAGCCTCTGGTCAGGCGCAATGTGATGAGCCTGATCGAGGGGTTGGGGCAATATTTGGGCAATGGCTTGGAGGAACTGACGCTTACCACCAATGGCTCGCAACTTGCCAAACATGCAAACGGGCTGGCGATGGCGGGGGTACGGCGGATCAATGTCAGCCTTGATACGCTGAATGAGGCAAAATTTTCCAGCATCACTCGTTGGGGGCGGTTGTCTCAGGTTCTGGAGGGCATTGCTGCCGCGAAAACCGAAGGATTGGCCATCAAGATCAATATGGTGGCTCTTAAGGGCGTGAATGATGATGAGTTCGACATCATGCTGGAATGGTGTGGGCGGGAAGGATTCGATCTATGCCTGATTGAGACGATGCCGATGGGTGAGGTGACGCATCGCGAGGAGACGCATTTGGCGCTGTCTGAAGTGCGGGCGGATCTTGCCCGACGTTGGACGTTGCGGGCCAGCGATTACGCTACTGGCGGTCCAGCCCGCTATATGGAGGTGGCCGAAACCGGGCAGCGCATCGGCTTTATTACCCCGCTTAGCCATAACTTTTGCGAATCCTGTAATCGCGTGCGGCTGACCTGCACTGGCACGCTTTATATGTGCTTGGGCCAGGAGGATGCAGTCGATTTACGCAAATCGCTGCGCGCGGGCCAGGATGGTGAGGCTCTGGAAGCGGCGATCCGACGTGGCATCGCGGCCAAGCCGAAGGGGCATGATTTTGTGATCGGGAGGGTGGCGGTGCCGCGCCACATGTCAGTTACCGGGGGCTAGCGGGGCGGTTTTCGCGGGCGCAGAGCCCGGCCAGGAAGGTGTCGACCGCCAGATGTACTCGAGCCTCTAATGCCTTGGACGAGGGCGGGGCGCGGAAGCCAGAGAGTGCGCCGAAATGGAATTCCCCAAGCGCCATGCCGAATAGCATGGACGCCAGTTCCCGGGCATCGGTGCAAGAGGTACCGCAGGTCTGGCCCAGATCGCCCAGGCAGGTTTCCAGATGCGCCTTTGCCTTACGCATTCGGTTTGAGAGAAAGGCGCGGCTGAAATCCGGGCTATGGGCATATTCGGCCACCACCAGTCTTGTGATGGCCAGTTGCACGGGGTCGAACAGGAATTGCGCTAAGCACATGAGATTGGCACAGAGCGTGTCATTCAATGTCCAGCCGGGTTGCGGGGCAGGAAACTGCAGCTTGGATTGTCGGTGCGCCAACAATTCGGCGAACAGCTCTGCCTTCGATTGTACTAGCGTATAAACCGTACGCTTGGACATGCCAGCCTGCCGCGCGATGGCCGCCATGGTCGCGTCATGGTAGCCTTTTGTTAGAAACACCTGCTGCGCTGCGCAGAGCAATGTATCCAGGCGCGGGGCAGCGGTGGATGCCGGACGCGTCGGATTTAGCTTGCGGCGGGGGACTTCCGGTTCCATGCGGCTAATATAGAATCATAATGCAGAAACCAGCAAGTTTTCATTATGAGCTGGTGAAACAAAAATGCAGCTTGACGCTTGTTGAATACGTCATTAGCTCTGAGCTTATGAAACCAATCGGTTTCCCTGTCTGGCCGTGCCTGCCGCTTCTGGTGCTCACTCTCAACGGGTGCGCTGTGGGGCCGCATTATCGCCATCCGGCCGCGCCCGACGTGCCGCTTACCTCCACCCCCTTGCCAGATGCTACCGCCAGAGCGGCGGGCCAGAGTCAGCGTTTCATGCCGGGGGCGGACATTCCCGGAGATTGGTGGCATTTGTTCAAGTCTTCGCAGTTGGACGGGCTGATTGCCAATGCGCTGAGGAACAATCCCAATCTCGCAGCCGCCCAGGCTACGCTGCTCGAGGCGGAGGAAAATTTCCGCGCTGCTCAAGGGGCGCTGCTGCCCACGTTTTCTGGTAGCCTCGGAGCGCAACGGGACAAGGGTTCTAGCGCCGGGCTGGCGGCCTTTGGGGGTAAGGGTACCGCGCCGCTGCCGGCCTATACGCTCTATAACGCCTCGCTCTCGATTTCTTATTCGCTTGACATATTTGGCGGGCAGCGCCGGCAGATCGAGAACATTGCCGCCCAGGCCGAATATGAGCGCTGGGAGCTGGAAGCTGCCTATCTCACGCTCACCTCGAACATCGTTACTGCGGCGGTGAACGAGGCTTCGCTTAATGCGCAGATCGACGCAACGCAAAAGCTTGTTGCCGACGAGAGGCAATTGCTTGCCATTTTGCAGACCCAGACTAGGCTGGGCGGGGCGGCGCCAACGCAAGTATTGCAGCAGCAAGCCACACTGGCCCAGCAGGAAGCCACGCTGCCGCCCATGGAATCGCAGTTAGCCCAGGCGCAGAACCAGCTTGCGGCCTATGCCGGCCAGTTCCCCGGCAATTTCCATTTGAAAAGCTTCACGCTAGCGGATCTTAGTTTGCCCAAGAATATTCCGGTCAGTCTGCCTTCAGCTATTGTAGCGCAGCGGCCGGATATTGCCGCGGCAGCTGCACAGTTGCACGAAGCTTCGGCCAATGTGGGTGTGGCCGACGCCAACATGCTACCGCAGGTGAAGCTTTCGGCCGAGATCGGGCGTGAATCGCTCACCCCAGGTACGCTGTTTGCGCCGTCGACCCTGCTCTGGAACCTGGTGGCGGGCATCACCCAGCCGATCTTTGAAGGCGGCACACTGGCCGCCCAGCGCAAATCCGCTATCGCTGCTCTGCAGGTAGCTGGTGCGCAATATCAGTCTACGGTAATTTCTGCTTTCCAGAATGTCGCGGACGCTCTCTCCGCCCTGCAATATGACGCGCACACGCTGTCCGCCGCCCAGGCGGCGCGTGTGGCGGCGGGTAAGAGCTTACGTGTGACGGAGGCCCAATACCAGCTCGGCGGCCAGCCATTCTCCGCCGTGCTTACTGCCGAGATAACTTACCAGAACGCGGTAGTCGCGGCCGTTAAGGCCCGGGCCGCGAGGCTATCAGACACGGCGGCACTCTACCAGGCGCTGGGCGGAGGCTGGTGGCACCGGCAGGATGTGACCGTGAAATGCTGCGGGGTGATTCCATGAGAGAAGCCGAACAATGAACCAGTCAAGCAAGGCAGCAAAGCGGATGATCATCATGCTGCTGATCATGGCGGTGATTTTCACACTGGTGTTCGGTTGGGGCTTCATGCGCTCCGTCTTCATCGCGAAGTTTCTGAAAGGCTTCGCCAACCAAGTGCAGACGGTTGCCACCATCACGGCGCAAGACACGCCCTGGCAGGCTTCGGTGAAATCGGTCGGTACACTAACCGCGGTGAATGGCGCCTCGCTTTCAGCCGAGGTGAGCGGTATTGTTAAGAGCATCAATTTCCGCTCCGGCGAGGACGTACACAAGGGTCAGGTGCTGCTGACGCTGCGTCCGAATAACGATACTGCCGTGCTGGCGCAGTTGCAGGCGCAGGCGAAGCTTGACGCTATAACCTACGCGCGTGACCAGAGGCAGTTCGCGGCCAATGCCGTCTCCCAGGCGCAGCTCGATACCGACCGTGCCAATTTAGACGTCGCCAACGCCCAAGTGGCTGGGCAGCAGGCGCTAATGGATGAGAAGATCGTGCGGGCACCTTTTTCCGGTCGGCTTGGCATAAGGCAGGTGAATGTGGGCCAGTATCTGCAGCCCGGCACCGCTATCGTCACGCTGGAGCAGCTCAACCCGCTATTCGTTGATTTCTATCTTCCGCAACAGGCGCTGGCAAATCTAGCAGTGGGGCAGGTGGTGAATGTCGGCATCGATGCCTATCCAGGCCAAATCTACAAGGCAAAGATTGTTGCTGTCGGTGCGACGGTAGATTCGGTCACGCGCTCTATTGCTGTGCGGGCAGTGCTGGAGAATAACAAGCTGCGCCTGCGGCCGGGCATGTTTGCCTCTATCGCGGTGGAAACTGGGCAGCCGAAGCAAGTGGTAACGTTGCCGCAAACCGCTATCGCGTATAATTCCTACGGGGACACGGTTTATGTGCTCAAGCCCGGCAAGGATGCGGCCGGCCATGCGACATTGGTGGCCAACCAAGTGTTCGTGACACTGGGCGATACGCGCGGCGACCAGGTGCAGGTACTCTCGGGCGTGCAAGTAGGCGATGAGGTGGTAACGGCCGGGCAGGTGAAGTTGCATAACGGATCGCCCGTGTCGGTGAACAACACCATTCAGCCCAGCAATAACCCCAACCCAAACCCGCCGAACGCGTGAGGCGGGTATGAAGCGCTTCACGGATCTGTTCATTGCCCGACCGGTGCTGTCCATCGCCGTGTCAGTACTGATTCTGGTAATGGGGCTGCGCGCTGTGGGCACATTGCCCGTACAGCAATTTCCGCAGACCGAGAATGCGACCATCACTATCACCACGACGTATCCTGGTGCCTCGCCGGATACGATCGCCGGGTTCGTGACCACGCCGTTGGAACATGCCGTGGCCCAGGTGAATGGCATAGACTATATGACCTCCACCAGCCAGGTCAGCGTGTCCACCATTACCATCAACTTGGTACTGAACCATAATCCGGATCAGGCGCTGACCGAGGTGCAAGCGCAGGTAAACTCGGTGCTGAACCAATTGCCCACCGGCACCGAACAGCCGGTGATCACACTGGCCGTGGGGCAGGAGGTGGATGCCATGTATATTGGCTTCCGTAGCTCCGTGCTCAGCGCCAACCAGATTACTGACTACATTACACGAGTGGTACAGCCGCAATTGCAGGCAGTGAACGGGGTGCAGACGGCAGAAATTCTGGGCGGTCAGAATTACGCGATGCGCGTCTGGCTGGACCCGCAAAAACTGGCCGCCTTTGGTTTAACGGCAACGGATGTATGGAACGCGCTGGCGGCTAACGATTTCATCTCTGCGCTCGGCAACACGAAGGGCACGATGACGCAGGTGACGCTGAACGCTTCCACCGGTCTGCATTCGCCCAAAGAGTTTCGTCAACTCATCATCAAGCAGCAGAACGGCGCTATCATCCGGTTGCGCGATGTGGCGACCGTGACGCTGGGAGCTGATACCTACGACCAGCACGTGACCTTCGACAATAAGCCAGGTGTCTATATTGGCATCAAGGTGGCGCCCGAGGCCAATCTGCTCAATGTGATTGCCGGCGTACGCAAGGCGATGCCAGGCATTCAGGCCAATCTGCCTAGCGGGTTGACCGGTCAGATCGTGTATGATTCAACCGTGTTCGTGAATGCGTCGATCCACGAGGTGGTGGCCTCGCTGGTTGAGGCACTACTGATCGTGACGCTCGTGGTGTTCGCCTTTCTTGGTTCACCACGCTCGGTGCTAATTCCGGTGGTGGCAATTCCGCTTTCTCTCATTGGCGCCTTTGCAATGATGGCGGCACTTGGCTTCTCAATCAACCTGCTCACGTTGCTGGCGTTGGTTCTGGCTATCGGGCTGGTGGTAGATGATGCGATCATCGTAGTCGAGAACGTCAATCGGCATCTCGATCTTGGCGGAAGCCCGATCATGGCCGCGCGGGTGGCGGCGGCGGAGTTGGGCGGGCCGATTGTTGCGATGACGGTGG
Source organism: Pseudomonadota bacterium (assembly GCA_021818425.1). GTDB lineage: Bacteria > Pseudomonadota > Alphaproteobacteria > Acetobacterales > Acetobacteraceae > Acidocella. Next base: position 5,024 of record JAKAEC010000030.1, on the reverse strand, counting down.
TACTGATAGCGGTTTATGTGCCGATCGCCTTTCAATCTGGCCTGACCGGCGCGCTGTTCACCGAATTCGCGCTGACGCTGGCAGGTGCGGTGACCATCTCCGCCATCGTCGCGCTGACACTCACACCGATGCTTAGTTCCCGGTTTCTGCGCCATGTTGACCGTGAGCAACCGAACTGGGAAGGCAAATTGATTAGCTTTATCGATGCCGTGTTTAACCGCGTGCACCGCATCTATACGCGTCTATTGCACGCCAGCCTGGATACGCGGTCGGTGACGCTGCTTTTCGCGGCGATCATCCTTGGTAGTATCTATTTCCTGGCGGCTGGTTCGAAGAGTGAGTTGGCGCCGGCGGAGGACCAGGGGGTAGTGTTATTCTCCAGCACCTCGGCGCCCGATGCAACGATTGATCAGCGGGCGATGTGGGATTCGCATCTTAACGCCTCAATCCTGAAATATCCAGATGTTGACCATACTTTTCAGATTGATGTGCCCGGCACTGACATTCTGGGCGCGGTGCTAAAACCTTGGGGGCAGCGCCGCCCGGCCGCAAAGCTGCAAACGCTGATGCAGGACGAAGCATATAAGGTGGATGCCGGTCAGCAGGTGGCCGCATTTCCGCTGCCGCCTCTGCCTGGCTCTTCTGGCATGCCGGTGCAGTTCGTTATCAAAACCACAAGCAGTTTCCAAGTGCTTTATCCCTATGCCCAGAAACTGCTGCAGGCGGCGTTGGCCAGCGGCAAGTTCATATTCCTACAGAGCGATTTGAAGATCGATCAGCCGCAGGCCACCGTAGTAATCGACCGCGATAAAGCTGCGGCTCTCGGGTTGAACATGAGCCAGATTGGTGCGGCCTTGGGCGAGGCGCTAGGCGGCGGCTATGTGAATTATTTCGATCTCGACGGCCGCTCATACAAGGTGATTCCACAGATGCAGCGCTTGGCGCGGCTGAATGTGTCGGATTTGAACAATTATTACGTTCTCTCCTCGAGCGGCATCAATGTACCGCTCTCGTCCATCGCGACGATTAAGCGCAGCGTGATTCCCGAGACGATCAACCATTTCCAGCAACAGAATTCAGCGACGTTGGAAGGCGTACTGGCACCCGGTGTGGCCGAGGCGGACGCTCTGCATACGCTGCAGGCGCTGGCGAAGCAGATTCTGCCGTCCGAAGATACGATCGATTACGGCGGTCTGATGCGCCAATATGTGCAGACCAGCAGCGCTTTCATCTTCACGTTCATCTTCGCACTGATCATCATCTTCTTGGCCCTGGCAGCCTTGTTTAACTCGTTCCGAGATCCGCTGATCATTCTTGTTTCTGTGCCGATGTCGATCGCGGGTGCGCTGGTCTTCATCTATATCGGTATCGGCGGCTTGAGTCTTAACATATACACCGATGTTGGGCTGGTGACGCTGATGGGGCTGGTTTCTAAACACGGTATTCTGATGACGGAAGTTGCGAATGAAGCGCAGCTGCGCGGCATGGGCAAGCGCCAGGCCATCGAATATGCCGCTAATATTCGGTTGCGGCCAATTCTGATGACCACCGCAGCCATGGTGGTTGGCGTGCTGCCGTTGATCTTCGCCACTGGTGCGGGGGCGGCTTCGCGCTACGCCATGGGTATGGTGATCGCGGGGGGACTCTCAATCGGCACGCTGTTTACGCTGTTCGTGGTGCCAGCGGTATATATGACGCTGGCAGCGTCCCATGGGCATCACACGTCAACGCCTGAGCCATAAACCTAGGCGATTAAACTGCAATTGTATTCATTAAAGTCGCATCAGTCCGCGGTATGGTGAGGGGAGCTCAGATACTCCACGGATTGGTCAATATTTCGTTGCTAGACACGCTTTCGCCGGAGATTTGGTCAGCTCGGTTGGCATAGATGGGCGCGGGGCTTGGAAGCAGAGTATGGGAATGCACCGTGCGCGGTACCGAACGCGATCTGGATCTAAATGCTTCGCTGAACAGTCTCCGCCTCGGACACGAGTTGCTCGAAGGAGGAGACCTCGTCCTTTAGGGCACGGAGAACGTCACGAGGCCCAGCCGGTGAGGACCGCCATGCGTAGTGCCACCAACATGCGACCGTTTTCCTGCGGCAATGCCGCTAGGGCAGCAGGAAACAGCGCACGCGGAGGCATAGCACGGCTGCGCCCAACCAGAGCGTTAGTCTCTCCGGCATCGCGCAGTTCGCGCAGCAGCGTTAGCGGATTGGCGTATAGGAAATTCAACTCCTCGGCATCTGCCACTGGATGCGCGAATCCAGCGCGCTGCAGTAGCCCCGCACAATCGCGTAATTCCGGAAAGGGCGAAACCCGCGGGCTGACCTTGCCGGTCAATTGTTCCTCAGCCTCGAGCAACGCCAGTCTGAGCTCGTGCAGCGTGCCAAGTACAGGTACGCTGGCCAGCAGCAGCCCCTCCGGTTTCAGCGCTTGGCGCAGTTGGATGAGCGCGCCGGGTAGATCGTCGAGGAAATGTAGCGAAAGTGGAGCCAGTATCACGTCATATGTTTTTGGAGCCAGGCCAAAATTTACTGGGCTGGGCAAGTGGATGGGCCGGCCGCCGGCGCTTGCGGCCATGGCGGCGGAGAAATCGGCGCTGTCGACCACCATGCCGCGTGCGGAAAGCTGGGGGGCTACGGCGCCTCGCCCGCCGAAATCTAGGGCGCATGAGAATTGGCGCGTGGTGTCATCCAACCTGTCCAATAGGCGCGCGGTGATATCCTCTAGAACAGGCAGGACGGAGGCGAGCCGCCGCGCTGCCCTGGTCCGGTGTTTCACCATCGCGTCAAAATCAAAGATTTTCTGCACATCAAGCCCCTGTTGCGTTGGGTTCTGGATAGTCTTTTGTCGCCTTCATGTCTTGCATGCAGCGAAAGGGCTCGAGCTGCCGGGCATTGCCTACGATGTTTTAGTGTCGTGCATTTCGTCGCCGCACCGTTATGCGGCGTATGCACTAGCCTGGCGAGGCTATCCTGCACTCTGCCAACCTACCTGGTGCCGCTGCACGAGGCCAGGCGGCGCCTGAGACATTGTAATGAAGCTGTGTTGCGGTGCCCAGCACCCGCGGGCTCGACTCTCTCGGGACGCGGCCGCTGGAGCGGAGCGCTCCAACCGTCCGCTGCCGGACCGACGATTCTAAAGAGTTGAGTGCAGAAGATTGGTGAAAGGAAACGGCCAATGTGATCACATTGCGCTGGGGGCGTTCGTGTGGCCAATGTTACTGATCGATGACGTAATGGCCGCCAGAGGCGGTTCATCAGGACGTCTTGGCGCTGAGCGAGTGGCTGCCGAGATGAAAGTGCAACCCTCGCGCGCGTGATAGAGCTGTGCCTGCGATAAAATCGTCTTGCATTCGGCAGCCTCTCGGCTAATTGGATAAGAAATGCCCGATATTGAAATTTATACGCAGCCCTTTTGCCCTTATTGCGCGCGTGCAATCGCGCTATTGCAGAGCAAGGGGGTGTACTTTCAGGAGATCAGTGCGCCACACGGTTCCTCTGCACGCGAGGAGGCGGTGCGCCGCTCGGGCGGGCGCACGACCGTGCCGCAGATCTTCATCGGTGGTCATCATGTTGGTGGGTGCGATGATCTCCTTGCGCTGGAGCGTTCTGGCGCGCTGGACCCGCTGCTGACGCCATGATCCACTACCAGCTCCGTTGTGATGCCGGCCATGAATTCGATGGCTGGTTCAAGGACAGCGCCGGGTTTGAGGCGCAGGCAGCATCCGGCTTTGTGGCCTGTCCGTTTTGCGGTAGTGTCGAGGTTAAGAGGGCGTTGATGGCACCCGCCATTGGACGCAAGAGCGCGCAGGAGATTATGGCTTTGCCGCGCACCGCAGCTGCCCCCGAAGCGCCACAGGCGGCTGGAGGTTCGCTGCCTGACGCAGTGCGTGCCGCTTTGCAGAAACTGCGCGAAGAGGTTGAAAAGAACTGCGATTATGTGGGCACCGACTTTGCCGACGAGGCACGGCGTATCCACTATGGCGAGGCCCCGCCGCGTGGCATCTATGGTGAAAGTTCAGATGAGGATGCCGAGGCGCTGGCAGAAGACGGCATTGCGTTCGCGCGCATTCCCTGGGCGCCGCGCAACGACAGTTGAACTATGCGTGAAATTGTCTTCTCCGCCGATGATTTCGGCCTGACGGAAGCGGTGAACGAGGCAGTGGAGCGCGCCAACCGCGAAGGCTGCCTGACCCAAGCGAGCCTGATGGTGGCAGCGCCTGCCGCAGCCGATGCGGTGCGGCGGGCGCGAGCGCTGCCAAGGCTGAATGTGGGACTGCATTTGGTGCTGGTGGATGGCGATTCGCTATTAGGCCATGCTCAGCTGCCGAGGATTACCCTGCCGGATGGGCGGTTCTCCGCCAACCAAATAGCTCTAGGCGTGCATTATTTCTTCTCGCCCGCAGCAAGGCGGGAGCTGCGGGCAGAGATCGAGGCACAATTCGCGGCATTTGCCGCCACGGGATTGGTGCTGCACCACGTTGATGCCCATAAGCATTTTCTTCTGCACCCTACCATTGCACGGATGCTGATAGAGGTGGGGCAGCAATACGGGTTAAAACGCATTCGCGTGCCCGCCGAGCCACCCGCCGTGCTGGCGGCCTGCGGCGAAAGGATCATGCTAGGTGACCGGGTGCTGTATGTCTGGACGAAGTTTCTGCGCTGGCAGGCGCGGGGGCTAGAGGTGCCGGATCAAGTATTCGGGATCAAATGGTCTGGACATATGACACGAGAGCGGATGGTGCAGCTGCTGGCACATTTACCCCCCGGACGCACCGAAATTTATACCCATCCTGCGACGCGACGGGACGCCGCGCTGGAAAAGCTAATGCCCGATTATGAGCATGTGGCGGAGTTCGAGGCGCTACTTGTCGATCATAACATCTGAAGCCTTGGGTACTATCGAGTTAACGTAGCGGCTACCAAATCTTGTAGCGGCTTCGCCTTCGACATCCGGGCCGATTTCGTCCGCTCCCCACCGAAGTAGGGATTGGTTGATCTCAGGTCGGCGGTGGAACCC
>JAKAEC010000029.1 GCA_021818425.1 Pseudomonadota bacterium | reverse complement strand
TCCGTACGTTCTCGCATAGCTGCTACCATGGCGCGCGGGAGACGCTGCACGATTGGGGCTATGGCTGCGGTTCTTGCCCCGCCTGTGAATTGCGCGCTAACGGCTGGGAAAAATTCCGCGCTGCCTGAAAGGAGGCGTCTTTCTCCAACTCTTCGGCGGCTCTCCTCCTCGCATGCACGCTGCAAGATCTCTCAATTTCCGTGGGCAGATTGACGCCATGTCCAGAAAAAAATGCAGTGGCGACCATCCAGCGGCCTGACGAGAAGACAATTTTGACCCTTTCCTATCTGGTCTAGGTGTTTGATCTCGGGCTTTAATCGTGCATCATTCTCTTCTGAATGGAAGGAAGCACTATGGTCCAGGTTCTCCACGGCCGCGCCACAACGACAGCGGCAGTCCGTCGAGCAATACAAAATAGTCAAGAGAGCCTGAGGGTTCTGGCGGCGCGCTACCTGTCTGCCGCAGGCGCTGCGACCACTTCACAGCACTCGCAACACTGACAGAAAAGAGCGCTGCCACTTCCCGGCACGAGCGACCAGACAAAACCGCCGCCGTAACACGTTCCCTCAAATTATTCGAATAATGCCGGCCCACCCCATGCTGACCTCCGATCCAGCAATAAGCTCGAATCAGATTTTCAGCCGCGCCGGAGTCCCAGAGCGATTCAAATCAAAAGAAAGAGACTCTAGCCGCGGTCGCGGAATGGTCTTGCACTGCTACCGCTTTGCAGTGAAGTGCTCGCTGTTTGCAGTCAACGGTGCGAAAGCCGCTCCTGTCGCGATCAGAACTCAAGTGCCGACTGTCGCCACCCAAAAAACTCCGATTGCAGTCCCACCGCCAACAATAGCCAACGCATCGAAGCCAACGGCGATGCCATCCGCGACCAAGTGATGATTCTGGATAAACTCGTCAGTCGCCTTCATCTCATCTTTTCCATTCTTTTGGGTTTCTGAAAGAATGGAGGAGGCGGCATCTTCGAAATTTGACGATGCCTCTTTGGGAGGGAAATCTGAGGTATTATGAAGCCATAGGCACGGGCGATCAACATCGGTACATTGTTGTTCTTATCCGCTGCGCCTGACACAAAAGCTCGGCTCCGCCGAGGAGGGGCCGAGATGATTGCGGTCTCTGGATAATTGATGTTGTGTGGAAAGGCGGTCGACAGCATAGCTTTGGGTTTTCATGCTCCGGCCGGGGCTATCTAGATAACGCCTGTGCGAATAGCCGTCCCCTACACGATTTTCCCTTGCCCTTTCCCGCCTCTAGGCGTACATAAGCGCCAACAAATACCCGCTGTTTCACAGGGTGGCCTTAACGGGCCGCCCTTTTTGTTGGATTTTTGCTTTTGTCAGAGAACCGCCCGACCCATACCGGTCTTGAAGGCCGCATCGCGGACATGATCGTGGACTCACTGGAGGCGCAAGGCTACGAGCTGGTGCGCGTGCAGGTAATGGGTACTGAAACGCCAACCGTGCAGATCATGGCCGACCGGGCCGATGGCGCCGCCTTCACGCTGGAGGATTGTGAGAAGATCTCCCGCCTGCTCTCCGCCGTATTGGACGTGGAAGACCCGATCGAGAGCGCCTGGACGCTGGAGGTTTCTTCCGCCGGTATCGACCGGCCGCTCACCCGCACCAAGGATTTCAACCATTACGCGGGGTTTGAGGCGCGCATCGAGCTGAATTTCCCAGGCCCAGGCAACCGCAAGCGCTATGCCGGCAAGTTGGTAGGCGCCGATGCCGAGACCGCCAAATTACAGCTTGAAACCGGCGAAACAGTCGAGTTGCCCCGCGCCGCGATTAAAAAAGCCAAGCTCGTACTCACCGACGCGCTGATCGCCTTTACCACCCAACCCAAAGTGACAAACTAGAGGATCGCATGGACACCTCCGTCAACCGCCCGGAATTGCTGCTTGTTGCCGACGCCGTGGCCAGGGAAAAGCAGATCGAACGTGAGGATGTGCTAGAAGCGATGGAGCAGGCCATCCAGAAGGCCGGCCGCGCCAAATACGGCCACGAGAAAGACATCCGCGCCGTGATCGACCGTAAGACCGGCGATGTGCGCCTATCCCGCTGGACCGAGATCGTTGAGGTGGTGGAGAACGAGGAAAACCAGATTCCTGTTGCCATTGCCAAGAAATTTGCACCCGAAAAAGAGGTGGGCGACTTTCTGGTCGACCCGCTGCCGCCGATCGATTTCGGCCGTATTGCAGCGCAGACCGCCAAGCAGGTGATCGTGCAGCGCGTGCGCGAATATGAGCGCGCCAAGCAGTTCAGCGAGTTCAAAGACCGCGTGGGCGAGATCATCAACGGAGTCGTCAAGCGCACGGAATATGGCAATCTAATGGTCGATCTCGGCCGGGCCGAAGCTCTCTTGCGCCGGGACGAATGCATCCCGCGCGAGAATTTGAAGAACGGCGATCGCGTGCGCGCCTATATCTACGATGTACGCGAGGAGCCGCGTGGTCCGCAGATATTTCTTTCGCGCTCCCATCCTGGCTTCCTGGCCAAGCTGTTCGCGCAAGAAGTGCCGGAAATCTATGACGGCATCATTGAAATCAAGGCTGTCAGCCGCGATCCTGGTTCTCGAGCTAAGATGGCCGTCATCTCGCGTGACGCCTCCATCGACCCAGTAGGGGCCTGCGTGGGTATGCGCGGCAGCAGAGTGCAGGCGGTGGTGGCAGAATTGCAGGGCGAGAAGATCGATATCATTCCTTGGTCCCCTAACGTAGCCACCTTCGTGGTGAATGCCCTTGCCCCAGCTGAGGTTTCCAAGGTGGTAATGGACGAGGACGCCGGGCGTGTGGAAGTCGTTGTGCCGGATAGCCAGCTTTCGCTGGCCATCGGCCGGCGTGGCCAGAATGTCCGCCTTGCGTCACAGCTTACCCGCTGGGACATCGACATCCTTACGGAAGCTGAAGAATCTGAGCGCCGCCAAGAAGAGTTCCGCCGCAAGACCGGCTTGTTCGTGGAGGCGCTGGACGTGGACGACGTGATCGCCGGCTTGTTGGTGCAGGAAGGTTTCGAGACCATCGAGGATCTGATCACGACCCCGCTCGACGAAATTGCTACCATCGAAGGGTTCGATGAGAATGTGGCCAGCGAGTTGGCGCGTCGGGCTACAACCTATCTGGAGCGCCAGGCCGTCGAGCAGGAAGAACAACGCGTGGCGCTGGGTGTCGCGGACGAGATCGCCGCGATCGAAATCTTCTCCGCCAAGGACTTAATCACTTTAGGTGAGAAGGGTGTGAAGACATTGGACGATCTGGCCGATTTGGCCGGCGATGAACTGGTGGAGATTCTAGGGGCCGACGTGATTAACGAGGAGCAGGCCAGCGAGATTATCATGGCTGCACGGGCTCACTGGTTCGAAGGGGAGGATGGCAACGCAGCCTGAGCCCGAGACAATGCCGGAAGAGCCTGAGCGAGGCCCGCTCCGGCGGTGCTTAGTAACGCGCGCGCAGGGGCGGAGAGAAGAGATGCTCCGCTTCGTTGTGGCTCCGGGTGGAGCGCTGGTTTTCGACGCCGGTGCAACCCTGCCCGGACGAGGGTTGTGGTTGAGCGCTGACGGCGATGTGGTAGACTTGGCGATCCGGCGAGGCGTATTTGCGCGCGCTGTTCGGATGCCGCTGAAGGTACCGCAAGATTTGCGTGGCCAAGTCGAGGTCGCGTTGGCGCGGCGGTTGGTCGACTTGTTGGGTTTGGCGCGTCGCAGCGGGGCCGCGATTTCCGGTTTCGAAAAAGCCCGGGAATGGCTGCAGACACGCAAAGGCGGTCTCATCGTCCAGGCCGCCGACGGCAGCGTTGAGGAGTGTGCCCGTTTCGCGGGCGGACGGGATATTCCGGTTGTGGCGGTGCTTTCCGCCGCTGAGCTGGGCAAGGTTTTCGGGCGTGAGCGCGCGGTGCATGTAGTTGTCGCGCCGGGACGGTTAGCGCAGATGCTCGAAATAGAGGCGCGACGCCTGCTAGGTGTTGCGAAGCAAGGCGTAAGCGGGCAGTAGAGCCCAGCAAACAAGGTCGGGGTAAAATCCGGCCGCGACGTGAAGATTGGACCGGATTAGGCATGAGTGACGGCAACGACCAAAATGAAACCAAGGGCAGGCTCTCGCTGCGCCCCGCCGCGCGCGGGGAAGCTGGGCATACGGTCGATGCTGGGTCCGTGCGGCAGAGCTTTTCGCATGGCCGCTCGAAGGTTGTGCAGGTCGAGGTCCGCAAGAAACGGGGCGCAGCACCTGCGGCTGCACCTGCTGCGGCCGCGCCTTCTTCCGCGCTGAGCCTTCGCCCGCAACCCGAGCGTCCGGCCACCACTACACCGGGTGCGGTCGCTTCTGGGCCTCGCCCTCGCCAGGGCGGCGCTGGCGGCGCGCAACGCGCCTTAACCGCTGCCGAGCTTGCCAATCGCCAGCGCGTGTTGGCTGCCGCAGCGAAGGCTGAAGCCGAGCGTCGCGAGCAAGAAAAGATCTCCATTCTCTCGGCCGCCGAGGAAGCCCGCCGCAAGGCCGAGGAGGAGGCAAAGCGCGCAGCCGAAGAGGAAGCAGCCCGCGCGGAGGCTGAAGCAGCTGAAGCTGCCAAAGTCAGAGCGCAAGCAGAAAGCGTTAAGCCTAAGGCGGAAACCGTTGAACCCGCCCGCCCTGCCGCCCCGCCGCCGCGCGCTCCGGCGCCGGCTCGTGTCGCGGTGCCTCAGCCGGCTCGTGCTGGCGCTGGCGCTCCGCCGCCGCGAACCACCCTGCAGCTCAAGCCGGGCGGACGCACCGCCGGCTCTGATGAGGATGAAGAGGCCCCGCGTGGCCCGCGTCGTCCGGCCGCGCCGGCGCCCAGGCGTGGCACGCCAGCTGCTCCGGCCAAAAAAATCGGCGACGGCAATCGCCGCGGTGGGCGCATCGACGTGCAGGCCGCCATCGAGGGCGAGGACGAGAAAACCCGCTCTCTCGCTTCTGTGCGGCGCCAGCGCGAGCGTGAACGACGCCAAGCTGAGCTGGAGTTGTTGCGCTCCGATGGCCTGAAAGTTGTGCGCGAAGTGGTGCTGCCCGAGACCATCACTGTGCAGGAACTGGCCAACCGCATGGCCGCGCCCGGCCGAGATGTTGTGCGCGCCCTGATGAAAATGGGTGTGATGGCCACTATCACCCAGGCGATCGACGCCGACACCGCAGAGCTAATCGTTTCCGAATTCGGCCATAAGGTGCGCCGCGTTTCGGATTCTGACGTGGAAATCGGCCTGGAAGGCGAAGAGGACACGGATGCCGACTTGCAGCCGCGTCCGCCTGTTGTCACCATTATGGGCCATGTCGACCATGGCAAGACCAGCCTTTTGGATGCTCTGCGCCACACAGATGTGGCCGCCGGAGAGGCGGGGGGCATCACGCAGCATATTGGCGCCTATCAGGTTACCCTGCCTACCGGCCAGGCAATTACCTTCCTGGACACGCCGGGCCATGAAGCTTTCACCGCCATGCGCGCTCGAGGTGCGGCCTCCACCGATATAGTGGTGCTGGTTGTGGCTGCCGATGACGGCGTGATGCCGCAAACCATCGAGGCAATCAAACACGCCAAGGCGGCAGACGTACCTATTATTGTAGCAATCAACAAGATCGATCGTCCGGGTGCGGATGCCGGCCGTGTGCGCCAGGAATTGTTGCAATACGAGATCGTGACCGAGAGCATGGGTGGCGACACCATCGATGTTGAGGTTTCGGCGTTGAAGAAGACCAATCTCGACAAGCTGGAAGAAGCCATTCTGCTTCAGGCCGAGGTGCTGGAGTTGAAAGCCAACCCTAACCGGTCCGCAGAAGGTGCGATCATCGAGTCCCGGTTGGATAAGGGGCGTGGCCCGGTAGCCACGGTGCTAGTGCAGAAAGGTACTCTGCGTCAGGGCGAGATCGTGGTGGCGGGGGCCCAGTGGGGGCGTGTGCGAGCCATGCTGAACGACAAGGGGCAGCCGTTGAAGGAGGCGCCGCCCTCTCTGCCGGTCGAAATCCTCGGTCTCTCTGGTGCGCCCACGGCGGGCGAGCCCTTTGTGGTCGTTGAGAATGAACAGCGCGCCCGGGAGATCACCGAATACCGCGCTGCCAAACTGCGCGAACGTCAGGTGGCGGCGCAAACCGCACTGCGCGGCACTATGGAAGAGATGCTCGCTCGCATCCAGGCCGGAGCGCAGAAGGAAGTAGCCGTCGTCATCAAGGCGGATGTGCAGGGTTCGGCTGAGGCCATAGGCGTGGTCTTGGCCAAGCTCGGCAACGAGGAAGTTCGGGTTCGTATCATTTATTCCGGCGTTGGCCAGATCACGGAGAGCGACGTGCAACTCGCCAAGGCGTCCGATGGCCTCATCATCGCTTTCAACGTGCGCGCTAATGTGCAGGCGCGCGAACTAGCGCAGCGCGAAGGCATTGACATCCGCTACTACTCAATCATCTACGAGGTTAGCGATGACATCGAGAAGCTTGTCAAGGGCAAGCTGGCGCCGGTTCACCGCGAGAAATTCCTAGGCTATGCCGAAATCCGCCAGGTATTTAACATCACTAAAACCGGCAAGGTCGCGGGTTGTTATGTCACTGAGGGGGTAGTCAAGCGCGGCTGCGGTGTGCGCCTGCTACGCGACAACGTGGTGATTCACCAGGGAGAGCTCTCGCAGCTTAAGCGCTTTAAGGATGATGTGAAGGAAGTTGCGCGCGGTTATGAGTGCGGCCTTTCTTTCGCAGGCTTCCAGGATCTGCGCGAGGGTGACGTGGTGGAATGCTATGAAACCGAAATCGTCGCGGCTTGACGCCGGGCATGGCGCTGGCCCCAGCCAGCGTCAGCTGCGCGTCGGCGAGGAAATCCGGCATATTCTTTCGGACTTGCTGCTGCGCATCGAATTCCACGATACGGACCTCGCCCGTGCGCATCTCACTATCTCTGAGGTCCGCATGTCCCCAGACCTCAAGCACGCTTTGGTATTCGCCACTGTGCTTGGCCAGCAAGACATCCGACCTCTGTTGCCGGCGCTGAGACGCGTCGCCCCGTTCCTGCGTTCGCAGATCGCGCCGCGTCTGGGTCTGCGGATCACGCCGGACCTAAAATTCGTGGCCGATGAAGCGTTGGACGAGGCGACGAAGATCAACCGCCTCCTGCACAGCCCGGAAGTGGCGCGAGATCTTGGATCAGACCGGGACTGACCAGCCTACTGCGACCAAGCTGATCACTAGCCCCAAATGCGCGGCACAGCTTTTGCGCGCAGGCAAGCTGGTAGCTTTTGGCACCGAGACAGTTTACGGGCTGGGAGCAGACGCGACCAACGCGCGGGCCGTGGCCAGCATATACCAAGCTAAGGGGCGCCCCAGCTTCAACCCGTTAATCTGCCACTATGCGTCGGCTCAGGCGGCCTTCGAGCATGTGCGGGCGAACGCGCTGGCTGAAAGCCTTGCGGCCAAATTCTGGCCTGGTCCGCTTACTTTGGTGTTACCCCGCCGGTCCGATTGTCCAGTGTCGCAACTGGCTGGAGCAGGGTTGCCCACGCTGGCAGTGCGTGTGCCCGCCCATCCTATCGCGCAAAAGATGCTCACGCTGATGGGTACACCCATCGCAGCACCCTCCGCCAACCGCTCAGGCCGCATTTCACCAACAAGGGCTGCGCATGTGATGGCGGAGCTGCAAGGCCGGATCGCCGCCGTGTTGGAATCGGGTGCCTGCGAGGTGGGCCTGGAATCCACCGTGCTGGACCTGTCCAGCGAAACTCCAGTACTGCTTCGCCCCGGATTCATCACGCGCGAGATTCTGGAATTCAAAATAGGCCAGCTGAATCTTGCCGCCACACCGGGAACAAAGCCGGCGGCGCCCGGCATGCTCGCCTCTCATTACGCGCCTTCGCTGCCGGTACGGCTCAATGTTGCGGTACCTATGCTTGATGAGGCATATCTCGCCTTTGGCCCTGCCCCGCCGGGCGCGCTGACATTCCAGCTTTCCGAAACACAAAACCTCACCGAGGCCGCTTCCAATTTATTCGAGGGGCTGCATTGGTTGGATGAACACGCCCCTCGGCATGGGCTTGCTGCCATTGCCGTAGCATCTGTTCCAGAAGCTGGGCTCGGGCTGGCGATCAATGACCGCCTCAGCCGGGCCGCTGCCCCGCGCGGCTGAGCTCCCTCTTGGCAAACTGATTTCGGTACAATATCGGATGAATGCGGTGTTATTTTTGGCGCCACCGACGTGTGTTGGAACGCAATAGGTAGGACTTTGGTAAAAGTTCTTAAGTCGGAATACTTCGACCCTTAATTGTGGCATATTTGTCACATCTAACCCGTTACATTGATCCAGTTTCTGTCTTATTTGCGTCCTATCTCGTCATCTTGCCGCCCCATCCGGGGCATGGCACCTCATACAAGACCACTAAATAGGAGGATACCCTTTTGGTAAAACCTTTGCGTAAGGCCGTGCTTCCGGTCGCCGGTCTTGGTACGCGCTTTTTGCCCGCCACCAAGGCCATGCCGAAGGAGATGCTCCCTGTCGTTGACAAGCCGCTAATCCAGTATGCAGTGGATGAAGCCCGCGCTGCCGGCATTGATCAGTTCTGCATGGTCACCGGCCGCGGCAAGACGGCGTTGATCGATCATTTCGACATTGCCTTCGAGCTGGAAGCCACGCTTGCCGAGCGCGGCAAGCGCGAGGCGCTGGCCCTGCTGCGCGAGGAGGCGATGCCCCCTGGCTCCATTACTACTGTGCGCCAGCAGGTGCCGCTGGGTCTTGGCCATGCCATCTGGTGCGCCCGCAGTTTCATCGGCGACGACCCGTTCGCCATCCTGTTGCCGGATGACCTAGTGCTGAGCCAGATGCCCTGTACTGCGCAACTCGCCAAGGTGTACAATGAAACCGGCGGCAATGTCGTAGCCATCTCAGAAGTGCCGCGTGAGCAGACCAACCGCTACGGCATTTTGAAAACAGGCAAGGTCGAAGGTGATCGTGTGGAAGTCCTGGGCCTTGTCGAAAAACCTAAGCCTGAGGATGCGCCCTCCAATTTTTCCATTATCGGGCGCTATGTGCTGCTACCGGAGGTGATCCCCTTCCTCTCCCGCATGGAGGCCGGTGCCGGCAACGAGGTACAGCTTACCGATGCGATGGCCAAGATGATCGGCAAAATGCCTTTCCATGGACTGAAATTCGAAGGGCAGCGATTCGATTGTGGGGACAAGGCGGGCTTCCTGGAGGCGCAGATCGCCTTTTCCCTTGTCCGGCCGGATCTTAGCCCGGCAGTGCGCGAATTCCTCAAAAAATACGTCACCGAACAACCCTGATTTCCGAAGAGGAAACAATGAGCTTTTCCCATGAATTCCCCGTTAGCAGCCTGCGGGAGTACGATATTCGCGGCATTGTCGGGCAGACGCTAGGTGAGGCCGATGCCTTCGCCATCGGCCGTGTGTTTGGTTCCATTGTCGCCGAAGCAGGCGGCAAAAAAGTCGCTGTCGGACGCGATGGCCGTATTTCTTCGCGTGCCTTGTCCAAAGCGCTGGTTGAAGGGCTGATGGCATCGGGTATGGATGTTGTGGACGTCGGCCAGGGACCGACGCCGATGCTCTATTTTGCATCCTTCACCCAGCCTACGGATGGCGCGGTAATGGTGACTGGTAGTCACAACCCGCCAAATTATAACGGATTCAAGATGATGCTGAAGAACAAGCCGTTTTTTGGCACGCAAATCCAGGACCTCGGTGCCCGCGCCGCCGCTGGCCGAGTTGTACCCGAGGCCAAGGGCAGCGTGACGGAGAGGGATGTTTCAGACGCTTATGTTGCGCGGCTTCTGAAGGATTGGGATGGCACGCGCGCGCTGAAAATCGTCTGGGACAACGGTAACGGTGCCGCTGGCGATGTGCTGAAGGCGTTGGTGGCGAAGCTGCCCGGCAAGCACAAGCTGTTGTACGCCGAGGTGGATGGGAGTTTCCCCAACCACCATCCGGACCCGACCGTGCCGAAGAATCTGGATGCGCTGATCGAAGCAGTGAAGAAGGGCGGTGCTGACGTAGGCATCGCCTTCGACGGCGATGCGGATCGCATCGGATTAGTGGACAATGAAGGTCATATATTGTTCGGTGATCAGTTCCTGGTGCTGATGGCGCGCGACGTGCTACAGCACCACCCCGGCGGCACCATCATCGCGGACGTGAAGGCAAGTCAGGTGTTGTTTGACGAAGTGGCAAAGGCGGGTGGCAAGCCGCTGATGTGGAAGACAGGCCATTCCCTCATCAAATCCAAGATGGCAGAGACCAAGGCGCCACTGGCAGGCGAAATGTCTGGCCATATCTTCTATAATGACAAATGGTATGGCTTCGACGACGCGCTCTATGCCGCCGTGCGCGTCCTGGGCGTGATTGCCCGCATGGAGGGCACAGTGAGCGAGTTCCGCGCCTCCTTACCGAAAGTGCTCAACACGCCGGAACTAAGGTTCGATTGCCCGGAGGAGCGAAAATTTGCTGTCGTCGCAGAAGTCGCCGCGCGGCTTACAGCAAACGGTGCCAATGTCTCCGATACGGACGGAGTGCGTGTGAATACTGAAGATGGCTGGTGGCTCTTGCGCGCCTCCAACACCCAGGCCGTGCTAGTGGCACGGGCGGAGGCTAGTTCCGAAGCTGGGTTGGGTCGTCTGAAATCCGCTCTAGCGGCACAACTTGCGGCCTCCGGTTTAGCGCCGGATTTCTCTGCGACGTCGACGGGGCATTGAGTTCTCTGCCGTACCCCGGAATGGGGTACGGCAATCACCGTTCAAGTGTATTAAGGAAAGGCATAGCGTGGCAGCTTCGCCTTCAGCTTGCTGATCCTTCCCACCCCTTCCAGTCGCCGGTTTAGGAAGGCTAGCGTTCTTTCCGAGTTTACCGAGCTGTCGCTCAGCCAGTAAAGCAGCGTGGCGGAGAGTACCGCGCCTAGAATGGCGCGCTTACTATACCAGGACATGTCAACACTCTTGTCTCCCGCCGTGAACCACACCGCATCAGCCATGCGGGCGATAATCTGGGTTAGGCGCGGCACTTGGCTTGGCAATGCCAACCATGCCATGGCGCGGCGCACTGCCTCCTTCTCCCCGTTCATCAGTTCCAACCGCTTGGCCGTCGCCGCGCGCACCCGCGCGGTCAGACCCGATGAATCCATCTGTCCGCGCAGGGAGGTGATCATTCGTTCATCGCCCAGGGTGAAATAGGCGTCAATCATCTCCGCCCGACCGCCTGGAAAGGCAAGATTTGCCTCCGCTGGGTCGCGCCCCAGGCTGGTCAGTGCCATACGGAGGGATTTTACTGTCCAGCCGTCAAACCCGGCATTCTGTGCCAGTGTATCAATCAGCGCCGCCTTGTCTTCGTCGATCATCAGAGAAGCTCCTGGCCATAGCGATCCAATTCTTCATTATATCCAAACAGCCGGAAATCCTCCATCCGCATCGGGTAGAGCACGCCATTGAGATGGTCCGTTTCATGCTGAACCACCCGCGCAGCGAAACCGGAGAGCGTTTCTTCGAAGGCTTGGCCCTGTTCATTCTGCCCGGAAAGGCGGACGCGGTTCCAACGTGGAACTGCGGCGCGCAAACCGGGAATAGAGAGGCACCCCTCCCAGCCAAGTGCTTTGCCCGCTTCCTCTACAGGCGTGATCAGGGGGTTGATCACGGCCTGCATGGGAAGCGCCTTGCCGTTCTCGGCGCGGCTGACAGGCACATGGAACACAAACAATCTGAGCGGCACATGTACCTGTGGTGCAGCAAGTCCGACGCCATTCGCATCCGTTATCGTTTCCGTCATGGCGTCAATCAACGTTTGAATTTCGGGGGCAGTGGCATCATCAACTTCGTCTGCACGGGCCAGCAACAGTGGGTGGCCCATACGGGCAATCTTCAGAATCGACATATTTGCATGATTGCCCCAGCAGAAATGATTTGGCGAGTACAGAATCTATGCTATAGCCGTCCAGGCTACGCGGGGACGGCCTTTGGGCCGTGTTCCGCGTTTGTTTTTGGTAATTTTTTGGAGATGACGGCCAGGTGCAAGTTCTTGTTCGTGATAACAACGTCGATCAGGCGCTGAAGGCGCTCAAGAAGAAGCTTCAGCGAGAGGGCGTGTTCCGCGAGATGAAACTCCGCCGCCATTACGAGAAACCTTCCGAGCGCCGCGCCCGCGAGGCGGCCGAGGCTGTACGTCGTGCCCGCAAGATGGAGCGCAAGCGGATCGAGCGCGAGGGGTTCTGAAACCTTCCTCGCTCCTTCGGGCGTGAGCTTGCTGTAAGATTGCCAGGTGAAGCCGCAACGTCCTAGGCGTCTGCGGCTTTTCGATTTTCAGCCTTTCTGGATCACTAGTATGCGAGTGCCATCTGGCTGTTCTAGTAAATCCAGCAGCTCGTGGCCCTGGTCGGCAGCCGCGCGGGGCACATTGCGTAATGGGTCTTCGCCCTTCAGTTTCACGAGCAAAACTTGACCAGTCTGTAGCGTATCTAGCGCAAGGCGGGTGCGCACATAGGTCATCGGGCAGGTCTCCGCCGTGATGTCGATGGCTTTGTCATGTTTCGGCAGTAGGCTAGCCGGCATATGTGCTCCTTTCGGCTTTGAAGCTTAATAGGCCTCTATATCAAAGTTTTGGATGGTAATTCAAATTCCAGTATCGTCTGCCTAGCGCGGGAAGCTGAAATCATCCGGCGCCAAGGCTGGACCGGGCTTGAAGTTTAGGCCACAAGGCTCCTCAATGGATATAAGCATCGAACGCCTGTGCATAGAGAACGGGCTGAAGATGACAGGTCCGCGCCGGGTGATCGCGCGGGTGTTGTCTGAGGCAACCGACCACCCGGATGTGGAAGATCTACACCGGCGTGCAAACCGTATCGATAGCCGTATTTCCCTTGCCACGGTATACCGCACCGTGCGGCTGCTGGAGGCCAAGGGCATTCTGTCCCGACGGGATTTTGGCAGCCGTCGGGCGCGCTATGAGCCGAGCGGCGAGGGTAACCATTTCCACCTCGTGGACACGGATACCGGCTCTGTCATCGAGTTCGAGGCGCCGGGTGTGGAGGAGGCCCTACGTAAGATTGCCAAGGCTCATGGGCTAGAGGCGGAAATCATCAAGATTGAGCTTTTCGGTCGGCGGTCGGCGGCATGAACCAGCATAGCACTCCTTCTCTGCCGCAGTTTACGATTGGCAATGAGGCGCCGGGCTTTCCCGAATTGCGCGCAGGCCACCTCGGTGTGCGTCTGGCCACCACATTAGGCGAGTTGCAAGCGGCCCAGGCTTTGCGCTACCGCGTGTTTTACGAGGAAATGGGCGCCAAAGCGGATGCGGCAACGTTGGCTGCGAAGCTGGACCGGGACGAGTTCGACGCTATTGCCGATCACCTATTGGTGGTTGACCACGATCTGGGTGAAGGAGCAGAAAGCGTCGTCGGCACCTACCGGCTTATTCGGCAGGAAGCAGCGGAAGCCTTCGGTCGATTCTATTCCGAAAGCGAGTACGACATCTCGCCATTGAAGGCGTTTCCTGGCCGCAAGCTGGAGCTTGGGCGTAGCTGCACCTCTAGCACTTATCGCAACCGGATGGTCATGCAGTTGCTTTGGCGCGGCATCGCAGCTTATGTATTCCATTATGGTATCGACATCATGTTTGGTTGCGCCTCGCTCAACGGAACCAATCCGGATGTCTTGGCGGCAGAGCTGACCTATCTTGCTCTGCATCACAGTGCCCCGGAGATTATCCGTCCAAGGGCGCTGCCGGAACGTTATGTGCAGATGTGTCGCCTTCAGGAAGCCGCAATTGACCCTAAACAAGCATTGATGCGGCTGCCGCCGCTGATAAAAGGCTATTTGAGACTCGGTGGCGTTGTCGGAGAAGGTGCTGTGATCGATAGGCAGTTTAATACGACGGATATTGCCATCATTGTGCAGACTGACCTGGTAACCGAGAAATATTACCGCCATTACGAGCGGGAGGCCCGCTGACGGCGGGCGACGAGAGCCGGAGCCCCGGACGAAACCGGGACTAGAAGGGATTTAAGATGGCTGAAGACGATCTGAACACACCCGAATCGCTGCTGCCCTATGATGAGTGGACGCAGGACGCGCTACGCCAGGTGGTAGTCAGCGCGCTGCGCCGTGTGGCGGCCGAAGGTCTGCCCGGAGGGCATCATTTCTACATCACGTTCAAGACGGCCTATCCCGGGGTCGCGATTCCTGACCGGTTGAAAACCCAATATCCAGACGAGATGACTATTGTGCTTCAGCACCAATTTCATGCGCTAGAGGTTGACGATGCGGCTATGTCCGTCGGGTTGAGCTTCTCTGGCATTCCCACCACCCTTGTCATCCCCATCGCCGCTATCACCAGTTTTGCCGACCCCGAAGTGCGCTTTGGGCTGCAATTTCACGTGGATGTGCCCGAGTCGGTGAAAGTGGCCGATATTCCCGAGTCCGAGGGCGATGATGTGCCCTTGCGTCCTGCTGATGGGCCGGCCGATGTGGTGAGTTTGGACGCGTTCCGCCGCCGCCAGAGAGACTGATTGCCATGAACGCGGCCCTGAACGGCAGTCCGGGTTTTAACTATTCTCCGATGTTTCCGCTGGGCGAGGATGGCACCGTATACCGCGAGCTCGACATCAAGGGCGTGTCTACTATCGGGGTCGAGGGCAGGACCGTGCTCAAGATCACCGAGAACGCGCTCGCCGAACTGGCGTTTCAGGCCTATCATGATGTCTCGCATTTGCTGCGTACAGCACACCTGCAGCAATTGACCAATATTCTAAAAGATTCAGAGGCCAGCACGAATGACCGTTATGTGGCCATGGAGCTCCTGAAAAATGCCGCTATCGCCGCCAAGGGCGTCCTGCCCATGTGCCAGGATACCGGCACTGCACTGATCTTCGGCAAGAAAGGTCAGCGCGTCTGGATCGAGGGCAATGAGGAGAAAGCGTTCTCCTGGGGGGTGGCGCGCACTTACACTGAGACCAATTTGCGCTATTCGCAGATGGCGCCGCTTTCGATGTTTGAAGAAAAAAACACAGGCAACAATCTGCCTGTGCAGTTCGACATCATGGCTGCTCCTGGCGACTACCATGCTGATGAGTTCCATCTGCAATTCATCGCCAAGGGCGGGGGCTCGGCCAACAAGACCTATCTGTTCCAGGAAACCCGCGCGGTTCTTACACCTGAAAAAATCTATGCCTTTATTGAGGCAAAGATCAAAACGCTAGGCACCTCTGCCTGCCCACCTTATCACCTTGCCATCGTGATCGGCGGAACTTCGGCTGAGCTTTGCTTGAAGACGGTCAAACTCGCCTCCACCAAATATTACGACAATTTGCCCGCCAGCGGTAACGACACCGGTCAAGCGTTCCGCGATCTGGAAATGGAGCAAAAGGTGCTGGAGATCAGCCGCAAGATCGGTATCGGCGCGCAGTTCGGAGGCAAATATTTCTGCCACGACGTGCGGGTCATCCGCCTGCCCCGGCACGGCGCCAGTCTACCCATTGGCATCGGCGTGTCCTGTTCGGCGGACCGGCAAATCAAGGCCAAGATCACGCCGCGGGGTGTGTTCCTGGAACAGCTGGAAACCAACCCGGCCAAATTTCTACCCGAGATCACGGACGAGCATCTGGGTGGCGAGGTTGTCGCCATCGATTTGAACCGGCCAATGTCGGAAATCGTGGCCGAACTCTCTAAGCATCCAGTGAAAACCCGAGTGGCGCTTTCTGGCACCATCGTGGTGGCGCGCGACATCGCCCACGCCAAGCTGCAGGAGCGGTTGGACTGCGGCGCGGGTCTGCCCGACTACATGAAGAATCACCCGATCTATTACGCCGGTCCCGCAAAAGCGCCTGACGGCATGGTCACGGGCAGTTTTGGCCCTACTACCGCTGGGCGCATGGATTCCTACGTGGATGCCTTCCAGGAAGCAGGCGGTTCGATGGTGATGCTGGCCAAGGGCAACCGCTCCGAGGCTGTGACGAAAGCCTGTGCTAAGCATGGTGGCTTTTATCTTGGCTCCATCGGCGGCCCTGCCGCAGCGCTGGCGCAGAACAACATTACCAAGGTTGAGGTGCTGGAATATCCCGAGCTAGGCATGGAAGCTATATGGAGGATCGAGGTGAAGGACTTTCCGGCCTTCATTGTGGTTGACGACAAGGGCAATGATTTCTTCGCTGGTCTTGCTTGAATTATGAAATTCACCGTTGACCGCCTCGACCATGTGGTAATGGTATGCCGTGACATTCAAGTCACGGCGGGTTGGTACCAGCGAGTGCTGGGTATGGAACGCGAGGAATATGGCGGCAAGAACCGCACTGCGCTCCGCTTTGGCGCTCAGAAGATTAATCTGCACGAGATCGGGCACGAAGTGATACCGCACGCGCAAACGGCTCAACCCGGAGCGCTGGATCTCTGCTTTGTCGTGGCAGTGGGGCCAAATGATGTGGTGGCCCAGCTTCACGCCTGTGGCGTGACCATCGAACGTGGGCCGGTGACGCGCATCGGCGCACTTGGGGATATCATGTCCGTCTATTGCCGTGACCCTGACGGTAATCTGATCGAGCTGGCATCTTATCTGGGGGCCTGATGCAGCTTTCAGAGTTCGGTTACGATTTGCCGCCGGAGCGGATTGCCACTGTGCCCTCCCGTCCGCGTGATTCTGCTAGGCTGCTGCATGTTGCAACTGATGCAATGCGCGACTACATCGTGCGCGACTTACCCACGTTATTGCGGCCTGATGACCTGCTTGTGGTGAACGACACCAAGGTGATTCCGGCGCAGCTTATTGCTTGGCGCGGCGAAGCAAAAATCGGAATCACATTGGACCGGCGGTTGGATGATGGCACTTGGCATGTGTTGCTGCGCAATTCCAAGCGGGTGAGGCAGGGCGATAATTTGATTATTGATGCTGCATTCTCAGCGAAAGTGGTGAAGATCGAAGCGGGCGGGGGAGCGATCCTGGACTTCCAGGCGGACGATTTCTACGCCGCTCTGGCTCGCTGTGGAGCGTTAGCCTTGCCGCCTTATATCACCCGGCCAGAGGGCATCACCGAGCAGGACAAAAGTGACTATCAAACCCTCTTCGCGGCCCAGGAAGGTGCTGTGGCCGCGCCCACGGCGGGGCTACACTTCACGCCTGAGCTTCTGGATGCTTTGGCCGCGCGTGGTGTTAAGATGGCGAAAGTTACGCTGCATGTGGGGGCGGGGACGTTTCTGCCGGTGAGGGTGGAGCGCATCGAAGAGCACAAGATGCACGCCGAGCGCGGGTACATCACACAAGCCACCGCTCAGCGCATCAACGCAGCCAAAGCGGAGGGCAAGCGCGTTATCCCGATTGGCACCACGGCCTTGCGTCTGTTGGAATCCGCCGCCACGGATGAGGGTGTGCTGGAACCCTTCGACTCAGAGACGAATATTTTCATATATCCTGGCTACCGCTTCAAGATTGCCGATGCGTTATTCACTAATTTCCATCTGCCGCACTCTACGCTGCTGATGCTGGTGAGTGCATTCGCGGGGACGGACAGAATCAAGGCTGCCTACGCCCACGCTATCGCGAAAGGGTACCGATTCTATTCCTACGGCGATGCCTGCCTGCTCGAGGGTATCGGTTCCGCGCTAGACTGACCGGATCACGTCCCGGTTTTACTCTGCTGCCATCACCTGGCCAGGGTCGACCATGTTCATCGCTTTGTCGAAATCGACAGAGAGGAGGCGGGAAACGCCGCGTTCTTGCATAGTCACGCCATAAAGTCGGTCCATCCGCGCCATGGTGAGATGGTGGTGGGTTACCACCAAGAAGCGCGTGCCAGTTTCGCGCACCATGTCCTCCAGGAGATTACAGAAGCGTTCTACATTGGCGTCGTCCAAAGGTGCATCCACCTCGTCCAGCACCGAAATCGGGGCAGGGTTGCATCTGAACACGGCGAAGATGAGCGAGAGTGCTGTCAGGGCCTGCTCGCCGCCCGACAGCAGCGACAGCGTGCTGAGCTTCTTGCCCGGCGGCTGCGCGAAAATCTCCAAGCCCGCCTCTAGTGGATCGTCTGAGCCAACCAGCGCCAAATGAGCCTTGCCACCGCCAAACATGCGAGTGAACAGGCTTTGAAAATGCTTGTCTACTTCGGCGAATACGGTGGCAAGCCGCTCGCGTCCCTCGCGATTCAAATGCCCAATGGAGCCGCGTAGCTTGGCAACGGCGGAAGTGATCTCGTCGCGTTCGCGGTCGATGGTGGCTATCGCCTCTTCCGTCTCGTTCACCTCGATTTCGGCGCGCAGATTGACTGCCCCCATCTCCTCGCGCTCGCGGATCAGACGTTCCCAGCGCTTGCGGGCCTTGTCCTCCACTTCAGAATTGAGGAACTCGGGAGGTTCTGGCAGGTCCGGGTTGACACCGAGCCGTTCCAAAATCCGTTCTTCCACGGTGCCCCAGCCATGCTTCGCGGTGGCGATATTGCCTTCCTCGCGGGCGCGGGCCTCGCGGGCGGCGTTCATTTCCGCCTCTGCAGCGCGGGCGGCGCGGCTGGCGAGCTCGGCTGCATCCTGTGCCTCCTGTAAGGCTCGAATGGCGCGTTTATGCCCTGCCTCGGCGTTTTTCAGCGCTTCAATCGCCAGCCTGTGGGAGGTCTCGGCCTCCGACGGCGCGGCCTGCAAGGTTTCGATACTGCCTTGCGCCTCGACCAGCCGGGCCGTGAGGTCGGTCAGTCGGTCGGCTGCATCCTTGCCGCGTTCCGTCCAATTCGTCATCTCCCGTTCCAGGCCCTCAAGTCGCTGGCCACGTTGGATATCGGCATTGCGCAAGGCGGCTAGGTGCGCGCGGGCGGCGCTCTCTTCCTGGCGGGCCTCGTTCAGAGTAACGCGGGCTTGTTCCACTGCTCGGCGGGCGGCGTTCACGTCTGGCAAGGCGGCGTGAGTTTCGAGCAGGACGGCCAGAGTCGTTTCGGCCTCCGCAGCTTCGGCAGCGCTCTGATTGGCTTGCGCGGCGGCTGCTGCGGCGCGTGCCGCCCCGCGTTCGGCCTCGGCGGTAAGGCGGATTGCGTCACCACGTGCCTTGTCAAAACGCTGCTCCGCTTGGCGGCGGGCAGCGCGGGCCTGGGTTTCGGCGGCGCGATGTGCTTCACGGATTTTCCCTTCATTGGCGCGAGCTTGCTGTTCGGCAGCCTCTGCATGCAGGCACTCATCCTTTGCTGTCTGGGCGGCAAAGCGCGCCTTGGCGCGTTCACGCTCAAGCCCGGCTAGGCGGTTGCGCTGCTGCAACCGCACTGCGGCTTCGGAAGCAGCACCTGCGCGCACAGTGTAGCCGTCCCAGCGCCAAAGCGCGCCGTCACGTGAAACCAAAATCTGTCCCGGCGTGAGATTGCCTTGGTGCAAATCGCCATCCGCCCCTTCCGGCAGCAGCAATATGTGCGAGAGGGCACGTTTTAGCGCTTCTGGCCCCTGTGCCAACTGCGCGAAGCTGTGCAGAGGCACTACCGGCAGGTCGAGATCCGGCAGCTTACGCCAATGCCGCGCTGCTTGGACATCGGCGGAGGCGGAAAGCTCCTCGCGTAGTGCCGCGCCAAAAGCCGCCTCCAGTCCTGGCGGCACAGTAATCTGATCCAGAATCGGCTGGCTTTCGCGGCCGAATTTCTGAGCCAGAAGGGCCGCTAGCGCGTCATATTCCGTGCTCACTTTGGTCGCGGCGGCTTCCAGCGAGGCGGCTCGTGAGCGCGCTCCGGCCAGCTCTGCTTCGGCACTGGCCCGGATCTCTTCGGCCTCGGCCTCTGCTTCGGCGCGGGCGGTTTCTGCTTGCGTTACCGCTTCGCGTGCCGCAAGCAGTGCGACTTCGGCGTCGGCGCGTTCGGCCTCCGCTGCCTGCACGTGTTCGGGTGGAATCAGTGTGGCGGCGATCTTTTCGTATTCAGCCCGGGCCTCGGCAGCGCGCTGGGAGAGGCGCCGGGCACGAGATTCCGCCTCGTTTAGGGCGCGGCGGGCGGCTTCCACCTCTGCAACTAGACGGGCAGCGTCTTCCGTCGCCTTGGTGCTGGCGGCTTCGGCTTCGCGCATCGCCTCCAGTGCTGCGTCTTCGGTGCGGCCTGCCTCCTCGATGGCGGTGGGAGCTAAGACAGTTTCCTCGAGCAGTGCACGCTGCTCGGCCTCTAGGCGGCCGCGAGCAGCCTCGGCATCTGCCGCCAGCTTCTGGGCGTGACTATGGTCGCGCCTCAGCGCATCCAGTCGGGTTCTGGCTTCGGTCAGTGCAGCGCGTGCGCGGGCCTGCGCCTCTTCCATTTGCTCCGCGGTAATGCGTGCGCGTTCCAGCAACGTGCGTGCTTCGGCTTCCGCACTTCGCAAGGGGGGCAGGGCAGCTTCGGTGGCTTCCGCTTCATTGGCTGCGCTCCGCGCGTGTGTGGCGGTTTGCGCCACCCGGGCCTCGGCGGCAGCAAAGGCGGCCTCTGCCGCTTCTCTCGCGGCCACAGCCATGGCGCGCTGAATGGCAAGCAACTCTGCCTCTGCGGCTCGGATATTGCCGGATAGGTTCTTGTAGCGCGTGGCTTGCCTGGCTTGCTTCCTCAACTCGCTGAGGCGCGCTTCCAACTGGCCCTTCAAATCATCCGCGCGCAGCAAATTCTGTTCCGCAGCTTTCAGCTTCAGCTCTGCCTCATGCCGCCGCGCATGTAGCCCGGTAATGCCGGCCGCCTCTTCCAGCAAGGCGCGTCGCTCATCTGGCCTCGCATTCACCAGCGCGCCGACGCGCCCTTGGCTTACCATTGCCGAGGCGCGCGAGCCGGATGCAAGATCAGCGAACAATGTCTGCACGTCGCGCGCCCTGGCTTCCTTGCCGTTCACGCGGTAGGCGCTGCCTGCGCCGCGCTCGATCTTGCGAGAGATTTCCAGATCCGCCGCCTCTTGGAAGGGCGGCGGCGCTATGCCGAGCGTCTCCTCTAGTGTCAGTGTCACTTCAGCCAAGTTGCGGGCCGGACGTCCCGCGGTACCTGCAAAGATCACATCCTCCATCTCATTGCCACGCATATTGCGGGCATTGGCCTCACCCATCGCCCAGCGCAGCGCCTCGATGACGTTAGATTTCCCGCATCCGTTCGGGCCCACCACCCCGGTAAGGCCGGGAAGAATCTCCACCGTCGTTGGGTCTGCAAAGCTCTTGAAGCCGGCGATACGCAGCCGGGCGAAGCGTGCGGGCATCGGGCCTCCTTTAGCCGCCGGCTTTGACCAATAAGCCAGCGAAGGTGTTGTAATTCATGGCGCCAGGATGCTTCTGGCCATTGATAATAAATGTTGGGGTGGCGTCGATATGATCGACCTTCTCCGCCTCCTGTTGGCCCGCGAGAATCCATTTGGCAAGACCCTCGTCATTCCAGGCTTTGTCATAGGTCGCCCGGTCCATTCCAGCGAGGGCGGCATATTTAAAAATGCGCGCGTGATAGTTTTCGCCCTGCTGGAAAGCCCAGTCATTTTGGCTAGCGAACAGAGCCTCGATAAAGGGGTAATATTCCTCCACTGGCAAATAGCGTGAAACTTGGGCAGCCTTCAGCGCGATCTGGTCTAGCGGGAAGTCATGATAGATGAAGCGCACCTTGCCGGTATCCACAAAATTCGCCTTCACCTTCGGCATGGTTGTCGTGGCGAACTCTCCGCAATGCGGGCAGGTGAGAGAAAAAAACTCCTCAACCGTAACCGGCGCGTTGGGTGCGCCGATGGAACGCTGCGTTTCTGTTGGCGGTGTCACGCCTTCAGGCGTGCTTTGCGATGAAGCTGCCCATGCGGCGCCTGGCGTAAAAGCTGTAGCACCTACTATGGATAGTATCGATCGGCGGGTAAATAGCATGATTTCTCCTATATATAGTGTAGCCGGATTTTTAGGCGAGAGTCCAACCCACAGCCGAAGTTATCCACGAGATTTTATGCCCTGATATAGCCGTGCCAGGGCCGAACCGAGTTCGCCCTCGGGCAAGTCCTGCGGTGGCAATGTGAGGCGACGCTGTGCCGCGCGCGCGGGCGGGGTGGTAGGCGGGCGAGGCGACTGCTGCTCGAAGCGTAGCCGTTCCACCACATTATGTCCCAACGCCAAGTTCAGTCGGGCGATGATTTGCGGTGTTGCCATTTGCAGTTCCATCGCAATGGGGCCGGTGCAGCCGAGCGTGAGCGTGCCGCCAGCAAATTTCAATGGTACGGCGCTGGCGGCGAGTTCCCGTCCCGCGAGCTGCGGCCAGTCTGCCAGAATCTGTGCGGCAGCGGGTGCACGGCGGCGGAAGGTTGGGCCGGTGACCAGGGCTAGAATGGCCGCGATGCCGCGCGGCGCGAAATTGCGCGCCGTTGGCTCATCCGGCACAATCGGCACCTGTGATGCGGGCCTCCTCTTCTTCCCTTTCGTCTCTTCCTCCGGCACGGAAACTCCTTAACTGGTATTCCGGTCACCGTCGCCATCTGCCATGGCGCGTCGAGCCGGGAGAACCCGCGGACCCGTACCGCGTCTGGCTCTCCGAGATCATGCTGCAGCAGACGGTGGTGGCCACCGTGAAGCCCTATTACGCCAAATTTCTAGCGGCGTACCCCACAGTGCAAGAGTTGGCGACGGCAAGTGTGGAGGACGTGTGCGCCCTTTGGGCCGGGCTTGGCTACTACGCACGGGCCAGAAACCTGCATAAATGCGCGGTTGCAGTGGCGGAGTTGGGTGGATTCCCAAATCGTATCGAAGTGTTGCGCACCCTGCCCGGTATCGGCCCCTATACTGCCAATGCGGTGGGGGCAATTGCTTTTGGCCAGAAGGTGCTACCTGTGGATGGCAATGTAGAACGCGTGGCCGCGCGGCTGTTTGCAATTACCGCGCCGCTGCCGGGGGCGAAGAAAACAATCGCCGCGGCAGCAGCGCGGTTGATGGAGGATGAGGACGCCCAGGCGGCGCCCGGGGATTTCGCGCAAGCCATGTTCGATCTTGGTGCCACAGTGTGCGTGCCCAAGTCACCCAACTGCTTCATCTGTCCCTGGAGCACGCATTGCCAAGCGAAAGCGACAGGGCTGGCCACTACACTGCCTGTCAAGGCAAAAAAGGCTGAGCGTCCACGCAGAGTGGGCAGTGTCTACGTGCTGTTGGACCGACAGGACAATGTGCTTTTGCTACGCCGCCCTCCGCGCGGGCTGCTGGGCGGCATGCTTGTGCTGCCCGAGGTGCCGCCGGTGAAGGCGCGTTGGCGCCACGCCGGGGCGGTAGAGCATGTCTTTACCCATTTCGCGCTTACGCTTTGGGTTCACGCGGCGCGGGTGGACGTCATGCCGGAGGAGGCGTTGAGAGCTCCTGTGGGCAGTGCCGCTTTGCCATCCGTAATGCGCAAAGCGCTTGACGCGGGGTGCCGGGCGCTCAACCATGCGGATAATGGAAAACGATCCCCATGACGGCTTACTGGCCATTGATACCCATGTCGATATTCCTTGGCCGGAAGGGCCTAGCCCCTTTCAGGACGGTCCGCGCTGTGTTGACCTGCCGAAGCTGAGGCAGGGGCGCGTGGGGGCGGTATGCTTCGCAGCCTATATTCCGCAGGGGAGCCGTGACGATGCTGGACATCTGGCGGCCAACGCTCGTGCGTGGGCGATGTTGGAGGCGATTACTGCCATGGCTCCGGCGGATGGCTCGGGCGGCCAGCTTGCCACCAGTGCTGCAGGAGTCGCGGCGGCGTTCGCGGCGGGCAGGCCAGGCATTATTCCGGTGATCGAGAATGGGTATGCGATCGGTCGTAATTTGGAGCATCTGGACGCGTTCGCGGGAATGGGCATACGTTACATGACCTTGACTCATAATGGCCATAACGAGATCGCAGATGCCGCCATAGCGCTTCCCACACTCGGGGACAAGGCAGAGGCATATGGCGGGCTTTCGGATTTTGGGCAGGATGTGGTGGCTCGGATGAACGAGCTAGGCGTCTTGGTGGACGTATCCCACGCTTCCAAGAAGAGCATGATGCAGGCGGCAAGTCGCTCACGCACGCCGGTGGTGGCCACGCATAGCTGCATGAAGACGTTGTGCGACCATAAGCGGAACCTTGATGACGAGCAGCTTGAGGTATTGGCTGCCACCGGGGGGCTCGCGCAGGTTACCGCCGTGTCCAATTTCCTGCGGCCGAAGGCGCGGGCGATGGATCTGACGGTGGAGGATATAGTCGATCACGTAGACTACGCGGTGAAGCGCATGGGGATTGATCATGTCGGCATCGGCACGGATTTCGACGGCGGCGGTGGCGTGCGTGGCTACATGAACACGGCGCAGACGCCGAGCCTGACTGCGGCGCTGGCAAGGCGCGGCTATGGGTCTGAGGAAATTGCCAAGATCTGGGGTAAAAATTTTCTTAGGTTAATGCGGAGGGCTGAAGAAGTTGCGGCAGAGCGGAAGGCGGCGGCTGATTAGGGCAACGTTACAATGACGCCGTCTACAATTCCTGTGGCTTTAGTTTGAGAGCGGCTGGAGAGCGCGAGAAGCTTCAAAAATGGAAGGGTCTCTCACGAGCAATTGTTTTCATCCCGTACTGCGCGGCCCTAAGACGGCACGAACTAGGAGAGGCGATAACTAGCGTCGAGGGTGTTGCCAAAAACTACCAAAATCAAGGGTTTTAATACCACTCGCCATGGTTTTTGACTCTCGGGGATTTTCAATCGGCCTTTTGTGATTCGCTTCTTTCTGTTGGTTTGACGGAAAGGCATGTGTCATGGCGAAGGCTGTTGTGATCACGAATTTGGAGCGTTCGGCGGTGGAATTGCGGGCGCTGGTT
>JAKAEC010000091.1 GCA_021818425.1 Pseudomonadota bacterium | reverse complement strand
GCACCGGCATACATCTCGTCGATTTCAACCACACCGGATAGGATCGGGTTTGCCTCCGCCATCATGGCGCGCACGCGATGCCCGAGATGCCATGCCGACGGATACGAAATGCCAAGCATCTCGCCCAATTTCACTGCGGAAATGCCCTTTGACGAGGACACGATCAGGTAAATGGCATGTGCCCATAAAATTCAGGCGGTTCGGCGCGGTTGAAGCAAGAACTGCTTAGTCACCTGCCCGCTGGATGGCTAGCGGATGATGCGCTTGCACTAGCTCATGCAATCGCTCTGCCAGCACATGGGTGTAGATTTCAGTGGTGGCGATATCCGCGTGGCCGAGGAGTTTTTGCAGCGCCCGCAAATCCGCCCCGTGTGCCAGCAGATGAGAGGCGAATGAATGGCGCAGTACGTGCGGGGAGAGTTTGGCTGGATCCAGCCCCGCTTCGTTTGCCGCCTGCTTTAGTAGCAGCGCAAAGCCCTGGCGGGTCATCGGCTGGGAAATGTCGCGCCCGGCGAAGAGGTAGCGCGCCTTAGCCGGGGATGCCGCTCGCAGGGCTGCCGCAGCTTGGCGGGCGGCGTCTGACAGTGGAATCATGCGCTCTTTGCCCCCCTTGCCCTTAATAAGCAGCATCATCGCATCCGTGCTGAGGGAGCTGGCAAGCAAAGACAGCATCTCCGTCACGCGTAGGCCGGTGGAGTAGAGAATTTCAAGCCCCGCCTGCGCTTTCAGCCCTGGCAGGCCCTCCATATTGCGCGCTGCGTTCAGCAGAGCATCCACTTCGCTCTCGCTCAAATATTTCGGCAGAGTCTTGGGCAGTTTGGGCGCGCCAACTTCGGCGGCAGGATTGTCCTCCCTGACACCTTCGCGCAGCAGGAAAAGGAAGAATTGTTTCAATGCCGAAAGTCTGCGCGCTTGGGTTCTGGCCGCCATACCGGAAGTTCCGAGCCTTTGCATGTAGGAAGCGATCTCTGCCGTACTGGCGGTCGAAACAGGCTTGGTGTGGCCAAGAAAGTCTGAGAAGTCAGTGAGATCCGTCAAATAGGCGTCGCGCGTGTTGGCTGCAGCACCGCGTTCGGCGGCGAGCATTTCCAAAAAGGCTTCCACGCGGCTGTCCAGCTCTAACGTCATTTCGTTCTATGTGATAAGCGTCCGCGCCGATGTTACTCAATAGTCAAACCGCCCCGGCCACGGAGCGCAGTATCGTGCTGGTGGGCTTGATGGGCGCGGGCAAGACCGCAATTGGCAAGCGCCTGGCAGCTTTGCTGGGCCTGCCCTTCTATGATGCCGATGAAGAGATCGAGCGTGCGGCTGGCATGACAATCGCCGAAATCTTCAAGACCCATGGAGAGGTAGCCTTCCGCGCCGGGGAGAAGCGGGTGATCCAGCGTTTGCTTGGTAATGGGCGAATCGTCCTGGCCACCGGCGGGGGCGCGTTCATGGATCCGGAAACCCGTGCATTCATCCGCGAGCGCGCGACCTCTGTCTGGTTGCGCTGCCCGGTGCCGGTGCTCGTGCAGCGCACCGCCGGACGTACTCACCGGCCGTTGCTAAATGCGGGCAACCCAGCTGAGGTATTGGAAAAGCTTTCCGCATTGCGCAGCCCGGTTTATGCGATGGCGGATATTATCGTTGATGGATCAGAGGACCTGCCACACGTGACTACAGCCAACGTCGCCAATGCCATAGAGACCTATCGTGCCCCGCGCCGGGTGGAAGTGAAGCTCGCTCACTCTAGCTACGACGTGTTGATCGGCGGCGGTTTATTGGCCCGGGCTGGGGCGTTGATGGCGCCGTTGCTGCCCCAGCCGCGTTGTTTCATAGTGACTGACGAGCATGTGGCGGCGTTGCATCTGAACACATTGATGACCAGCCTCGATGAGGTTGGTATCGCACACCAGAGTTTTGTGGTGAAGCCAGGAGAGGCGTCCAAGAGTTTTGCCTCTTTCCAGGCGCTGATGGACGATCTGCTTGCCGCAAAGATCGACCGCAAGACTACCGTCATCGCGTTCGGCGGCGGGGTAGTGGGGGATCTGGCGGGGTTTGCCGCCGCTTCCGCTATGCGCGGCGTGCCGTTCGTACAAATTCCCACCAGTCTATTGGCGCAGGTGGATAGTTCTGTGGGCGGTAAAACCGGCATCAACTCCGTGCATGGCAAGAACCTAGTGGGTGCCTTCTATCAGCCACTTTTGGTGCTGGCCGATACCGGTGTGCTGGACACGCTACCACCTCGCGAATGTGCGGCGGGCTATGCCGAGATCGTAAAAACGGGGCTGATCGCGGATGCGGATTTCTATGAGTGGTGCGAAGTCCACGGCGCCGCGTTGGTGGGTGGTGACAAGGAAGCCCAGGCCAGTGCTATCGAACACGCCGTGCGCTTCAAAGCTCGTGTGGTGGGGGATGATGAGCGCGAGACCAAGCCAAATGACGGCCGTGCGTTGCTGAATCTAGGCCATACCTTTGCCCATGCGCTGGAGGCCGAGACCGGCTATGGCGGCGGGCTTTTGCATGGCGAGGCGGTCGCGACAGGGCTGGTTTTGGCCGCGCATCTCTCAGCTTCTCTCGGCTTGGCCCCGCAGGAGGATGCGCCACGCATTGCTCAGCATTTGGCAGAGACCGGCCTGCCAGTGCGGATTGCGGATCTCTCCGCTGAGCATTTGTTGGCGCATATGAAACTGGACAAGAAGAATCGTGGTGGCAAGCTGCATTTTGTGCTGACGCGCGGCATCGGCCGCGCCTTCACCAGCGGCGATGTGCCGGAGGATTTGGTGCGCGCCACGTTGCTCGCTAACGGTGCGGTCTAAAGCAATACCATTTTGATTTAGGACTGCGCGTCGGGCGAAAGTATTTCGCAGCCCGTAGGGCCGCCCGAGAGGCGGGTGCAGGCGCTCACCGCCTCGTCATGTTGTAGCCCCACGAAGCGGGCGCGGTACTTTGTGCCGTCGCCGGTGTGAATGGTCATCACCACTGGCTGCGCCTTGTGAAGAATATTAGCCCCTGTGAGCTCGGCCATACCCAAGGCCGCCTTGGCGTTGGACGAGCTGTCATACGCGCCAACCTGGATGCCCCAGCTTGAACCGCCGGACGAGTTGAAGGCCACTTGTTCGCGCGCAGGCGTGGCTGCCATGGCAGACGGAATGATGGCAAAATGACGCTGAGTGGGCTGCGGCGGGGGAAGGGGCAACATGCTGCTGGCGACCATCGGATATTGATGAGTCTCTGGAACGGGCGGCGGTATCGGTACCCTGACGCGCG
Source organism: Pseudomonadota bacterium (assembly GCA_021818425.1). Lineage (GTDB taxonomy): Bacteria > Pseudomonadota > Alphaproteobacteria > Acetobacterales > Acetobacteraceae > Acidocella. Next base: position 1,922 of record JAKAEC010000091.1, on the reverse strand, counting down.
CGATCTGTTCGTGGGCCTCATATTGTGCGGCACCGGGCATGTAAAGCGCCGACGCCATTTGCACAGTCGCGGCCCTGGGTGATGAAACTGGCGGCGGCAGCGGCAGCGCTTGTACTGATGCTATTTGAATGGGTGCGCTTTGTGTGGGGGCTGTCCGTGTTTGCGCCGCTGCAGGAAGGATGGAGGAGATGGGGATGGAAACCGGAGCGGGCATATTGCCCGTATTTGCTTCCGTGGGCGAGGCCACGGATGCGACTTCAACTGGCGCGGAGAGCTGCGCCGGGGTTGGCGCTTCCGGGGTGAAGCCGCGGGGCAGGATTCCGCCATCCCGACCCATCGGTTCGGTATTCAATGCCAACTCATCCGCCGCCGAACGGCGGCGTGGGTAGTATCCTTGGATATTCGGAGCGATCATCGCGACATAGTTGGTCGTTTGGTCTGGCAACGGTTCATGATCGTGAATGAAGGCGTCCAAACGTCCCGGCCCAGCATTATAGGCTGCCAGAAAGCCTGGCGAACCGTATATCTGGTACATCTCATGGATATAGGCGGCACCAGCCATGATATTGTCGTATGGGTTGAATGGGTCGTTCCCCAGGCCGTATTGTGCCGCCATCTCTTGATAGGTGGTTGGTTCGAGCTGCATCAACCCCATCGCGCCCGCTGAGGAGACGATGAGGTGCCCGTCGCTATATTCATGCCCGCCCGATTCCACGCGCATTACCTGGCGGATCCACATGGCCGGTACGTCGAAATGCCGGGCAGCGATATTGATATACGGCCCCCAGGGGTCGCTGGGTGGGCCCGGCGGTTTATAATTATGTGCGGCGTGGGACAGGTAATAGGCGGTGTCCTCGCCCGCATATCGCGCGCCATGGCTACCGCCGGCGCAAGCCGAAAGCATGGAGAGCACAGCGCAGCCCGCCGCTAGGCTGGGATTCAGCCACGCTGATTTCCGGGCGGCCCGCCCTGCCAGAGTTTTGGTTGAACCCAAAGTGAGATGCCTCCACACTGTTCGTCCGCCATTATGTTGCAATATTTCGCTCAAAAATGGCTTAAAAAAGGTGTTGTAACCTCTTAAACTAGGCTGAATCTCACGGCAAGAAAAACCTACGCTTGAACGCTATCGGGCGCGACAGCCCTCGTGCTAGCAACAAACCATGCGTGGCTCAGCCCTTTTCTCGTTATATCTTATTATCTTATTGACGGGTTGTGCGGCGCAGCACCCCGTCGTGCAAGATAAGGCAACCTCGTTGGCCTACGTAGCGAAGGTGCTTGCGGTGAGGCAGGTTTCAGGCGGGCCGGCCCTTTCCCAGGTGATGCAGGCGTTGGGGGAACCCGGTGTAGAGCAAGGTGCCACTGGGGAGGAAATTGTTGTGCAAACGCGAGACGGCGCGGTGAAATCGCTGGTACCTCCGCCTGGAACCCCCTCGGCCGCGCTGATTCCTGGCGCTGAGGTGTTGATCAGCGAAATGCCGCAGTTGCGTATCGTTATCCGTTGAGCAATGCATCGCAGCGCGCTTGAAGCGCTATTGAGGAAGTGTACTGCCGGCTAAATGAGTCAAGACGCTCGGCACAGGCTGACGATTGAGTCGCTACGTAACGTTTCCTTTACGCTCGATACCGGGGATCGGCGTGGTTTTATCGGCTCCAACGGTGCCGGCAAAACCACGCTTTTGAGCATCATGGTCGGCATTTACGAGCCAGCGGCCAGACACATAGGAATCGATGGCGCGGTGACCAGCATTGCTGGACCCGGATCAGGCACGAATTTTGAGTTGACAGGTAATGCCAAGCGGAACTCTCGAATTGACTAAGCGGGCCACAACATGCAGAACAAATCATGAACCTGTCGCTGCGGGCCTTCAACGGGATGTTCCCCGACGAGGATGCCGCACGGGCATGGTTTGAGAAGGCACGAT
>JAKAEC010000028.1 GCA_021818425.1 Pseudomonadota bacterium | reverse complement strand
GCAAGCCGCGCGGCAGCACCCGCTACCGGAAAGCCGTTGCGTCGCTTCGTGGCTGGATCAGGACCGAAGTCGGGCGTGTGCTGAATGCCCTCGTAGCCACCAATCGGCCAGCTTCTCTCGTTCTCGAACGGCTGAATTTCCAGAACCCAACCCTATCTCGTCGGTTGAACCGCATCATTCAGAACTGCGGTCGCTCCGTCATTCGGGCCGAATTGGCCGACTTCCAAGATCGCTTCGGAATTACCTCGGAAGAGGTGAATCCCGCTTACACGTCGCAGACATGCTCGTGCTGCGGTTATGTGGACAAGAAAAATCGCCCATCACAGAGCACGTTCCGATGCCCCTGGTGCGGCTCAACCATGCATGCCGATGTCAATGCGGCGCGGAACATCAGGCAACGCCATGCGCTGTCTATCGGTTCCGTGTTCCAGTCGAAGGCGTCAGTCCTCGCCGAGTTGGTGCGCCAATTCCGCGAGCGAAGGGTGTTCAGCGCCCGATCCGGTGGGAGGGGTTCCACCGCCGACCCGAGATCAACCAATCCCTACTTCGGTGGGACAAACCCGATCACGGCCCGGATGTCAGGTCAGACCAAAGCACCAAATCTGGTGCCGATTGAGCTAACTTGATAGTGCCCCCTGTAAGTTATCGCATGACCGAACTTAGTTACATCCTTGAAGGCAATATCACGGAAATACAGGTTGCATTTCAGTACAGCTTTCCGCTCACATCCCGGCCTGAAAGCGGAGGTTTTACGGCGGGCAGAATGGAACCGCAGCGCAGGCGTACGCGGTGGGTACAAAAAACCTGCAAATCAATAAAACTCATTCGATGGCGCGGCGAAGGTCCTCTAGCGTAGCGAGCGCTTGTGCCAACAATCCACGCAGGCGGGAGATTTCCTTGGCACTGGCCGTATCCGCCACTTCCTGCTCAGGACGGGCGGGGTCGGGAATCGGCGGCAGATCAACGCCCGTCACGGGCGTCTCGAGGAGGGGCGGAGCGTCGGGCTGTTCTGCTTCGAGATCTGGCTCCCAACCCGCCGCGAACTCCTGGTGCGGCTGCGGCTCAGGCGGAATCAGAAACGCCTGAGCCGGCGCGGGGTTACGCTCCCGCGGCGCATCGGGCGTGGTTGAGCCATCACGCAACAGGCGCTGAACGCCTTTGATAGTGTAGCCCTGTGTATAAAGCAGGTCGGCGACTCGCCGAAGCAATGCCACATCCTCGGGCCGATAGTAACGCCGCCCACCACCACGTTTGAGTGGACGAACCTGAAGAAACTTGGTTTCCCAGAAGCGCAGCACATGCTGGGGAACATGCAATTCGTCCGCAACCTCCGAAATCGTCCGGAAGGCATCCGCGGCTTTTCGGACACGTGGACGCCCCGCTTCAGGGCTTAAGCCGGACGCATCACCGTCCTCAAGCTCCGGGTTATACTCATCGTCCACCATGTGATCCTTTATTCAGTCAGGTTTTGGGCGCGGCGGGGGCCAGCTTGCCATTCACCGCATCACGCAGCATCTGGCTGGGCCTGAATACCAAAACGCGCCGCGGCAGAATGGGCACCTCTACCCCTGTTTTGGGATTTCGGCCGATTCGGCGGCCTTTCTGCCTCACAGAAAACGTCCCAAACCCACTGATTTTAACTGATTTTCCAACTTCCAGAGCTTCCGCGATGCGATTCAGCACATGTTCGAGCAAATCGGCGGATTCGTGCCGCGATAAGCCAACGCTCGCATAAATCGCCTCTGTCAGCTGAGCACGGGTCAATGTGTTCATTTTACAAGATTAGCACGAGACGCTCGGTGGTCAACAAGTTACTTGACCGATTCGCAATGAAATCCTTGCAGCTTGCCATCAGCAGCTGATTCTAAAGAGTTTTTTCGTGTTGGCTTTGCTTACATCCGCAACAGCGCCGAACCCCAGGTGAGGCCACCGCCGAGCGCTTCCAGCAGCAAGAGCCTCCCAGGCGCTGCGCGGCCATCTTGAATCGCACTAACCAGTGCAAGCGGAATGGAGGCGGCGGACGTGTTGGCGTGTTGATCCACAGTGATAGCAACGCGCTCAGCCGGAAGCCCAAGCTTCTTGCCTACGCCATCGATAATGCGCTTGTTTGCTTGGTGGGGCACCAACAGGTCGATATCTGCCGCCGTCAAGTTGTTTTCCGCCAGCGCATCACTTACTGCCCCTGCCAACAGGTTAACCGCGTGGCGGAAAACCTCGCGCCCATGCATCACGAGGTGACCGGGCTTGTCTTTCTGGCCAATCCCGCCGTCCACGTAGAGAATATCACCGAAGGTACCATCGGCGTAGAGATGAGTGGACAGCAGGCCCGGACCGGATTTTTCAACCTCTCGGACTTCCAGCAGTGCTGCTCCTGCCCCGTCTCCAAAAAGTACGCAGGTAGCGCGGTCCTCGAAATTCAACAGCCTCGAAAAAACTTCTGTCCCGATCACAAGGACGGACTTGACTTGGCCAGAGCGCAACATCGCATCCGCGATCGACAGCCCGTAGATAAATCCCGAGCAGGCGGCAGAGAGATCAAACCCGAACGCATTCTTGGCGCCAAGAGCAGCCTGGATGCGTACGGCCGTAGCCGGAAAGGGCTGATCCGGCGTAGATGTGGCAACAATGATCGCCCCCAGCGCCTCGGGTTGCAGCCCGGCCTTTTCCATCGCCTGGCGTCCAGCCTCAGCCCCCATATAGGCTGCGGTTTCATGTGGGGCAGCAAAATGGCGTTGCCGGATGCCAGTGCGCTCCACGATCCACTCATCGGAAGTATCCACGCGCTTTGCCATATCTTCGTTTGTGAGGATTTGGGCAGGCAGATAGGCTCCGGCGCCAGTCAACACCGCACGTTTTAAAAGGGGCTGTTCAGCCATTTTTGTTGTTCACCGGTTCGTCAGAAAGAATTGCGCGGTCCATGGCCGCCAGCGCATCGGCGATATGGCTGTTGAAGTCGTGCGCCACCATGTCGAGCGCAACATCCACGGCATGGGCAAAACCCAGCGCGTCGGTGCCGCCGTGGGATTTCACCACAACACCGTTGAGGCCGAGCAACACGGCCCCGTTATAGCGGCGCGGATCTAGTGTTTCCTTCAGCCGCTTCAACGCGCCACGCGCCAGGACGTAGCCCATTTTGGCGAATGGCCCGGCCTTGAAGACACGGCGCAGCAGGTCTCCTACCAGCTTTAGAGCTCCTTCGCCGGTTTTAAGCGCGACGTTTCCAGTGAAGCCGTCGGTCACAACTACATCGACCGTGCCAGCGGCGATGTCGTGGCCTTCGACAAAGCCATAAAACTGTGCGCCGAAGGGGCCGTCACGCAAAGTGGCGGCGGCGGTGCGCAGCGTGTCGTCGCCCTTGCCCTCCTCAGAACCGATGTTGAGCAGGCCGTAACTGGGCGCGGGCAGACCAAGCACGATGCGTGCGAAGATCATGCCCATCAGCGCGAATTCAACGAGGTTACGGGCATCGTAGACAACGTTCAGCCCCAGATCGAGCATCACGACATCGCCCCTGACAGAGGGCGCAGTGGCAGCCATGGCCGGGCGGTCTATGCCCTTGAGAGTTTTCAGAACAATTTTGGAAAGAGCGAGCAACGCGCCAGTATTGCCCGCAGAAACAACTCCCTGCGCCTCGCCAGCTAGCACCGCGTCTATCGCTCGACGCATTGAAGAGTCCCGAAGTCGAAGCGCCACCGTCGGCTTCATGTCGCCGGTGACGGCCTCGGTGCAGGGACGCAACTCATGTCGTCCAGCCAAATGTTTCGCGGTCGCCAATAAGGGCGCAAGCCGCGCCTCGTCACCGAAGATCAGAAAAAAGGCCCGTGGCTGACGTTCGGCAGCAATATCGAGCCCGGCAATAACCGCCTCTGGCGCGTGGTCACCACCCATGGCATCCACTGCCAGTTTACTGCTCTGGCTCATCTCGCGCCTATTTTGGGCTTATCATCGCGGCAAGCTTCCGAACTGAACCCAAGAAGGGTTCAGACGCGGACAACGCCCTTGGCGTCCTTGCCGGCACCCGTGACCTCGCGACCGTCATAATGGCCACAATGAGCGCATACGTGGTGCGGGCGCTTCAGCTCGCCGCAGTTGGCACACTCAGCGTGCGCCTCGGCGGCAAGCGCCTGGTGGCTCCGGCGCATGCCCGCGCGCGAAGGGGAGGTTTTTCTCTTAGGTACGGCCATGACAAAACGCCTTACAGAATCAGTCTGAGTGTTTGGAAGGCGCCGCGTAGCAGAGGAGAACGTGCATCGCAAGCGGTCGCGACTAATTTCACGGTCGTGTCGGTCCTTCGCGCCAGCCGGGCGGTTGCGGTCTAGCCCCCGTCGGGCTTGCCAAGTCGGGCAGCCAACCCGGCAAACGGGCTAGCGCTATCGTCGGATGCCTCCTCAGGTAGCACCGCTCCCGGCTTACGAGGATAGGGGTCCAGCACGAGCGCTAGCTGCTCCGCCAGCGCCGCACCAAGGTCTATAGTGTCGTCCACATATGGAATTTCGTCCGGCGAATCGAGCGCTTCAGGGGTAATGTCGTCGCCCCCATCACCCTCGGCGTCGACGGACGTGCGGCGGAGCAGCGCCTCTGGCACAAAGCGTAGCGAGGCTGTGTCTTTTATCGTGGCATCAAAAGGCTCAAGCGTGAGCACGCACACCTGTGTCACGAGCGCATCCATAGCCAACTCGGCGGCAATCACGCCCGAGCGCTCATGCTGGAGTACAAAGCGCCCCTCCAGGCGGGCAATGGCCGGCAGACCGAATCTAGCGGCAAGATCCGCAAGTTGCCTCGGGCTGGCGCACAGGATGAAATCCTGCCGTTTATCTTTGATCTGCCCGGCTCTTACTGTGTAGCTGAGTTCTTCCTGCATGCGTAAGATATAGACCTTGCGCATTGACACGTAAGCCCCTGCCGTGAGACCCAACCCCCGCGAGTGATCGCCCAGGGGGATTGTTTCTAGTTTTAAGGATTGAACCGTGCGCCTGACTAAGCTGCCCCAAAGCCTGCTGTTCCTTGCCCTACTCGGGCTGCCTGGCTGCGCCGTGTTCAGCGATGCGCCACGCTATCGTGGCATCGTGGTCTCGCCGAGCGAGCTCAAACAACTTACTCCCGGCGTTTCCAAACAGGCTGATGTGCAGGCGCTGCTTGGCCCCCCAACATTCGTCGAGCAATTTGATCCGAATAACTGGGTCTATGTTTCCCAGGTCACAAAATTACGCATTGGCCAGACGGAAGGGCTGAAGGCGCAGCACGTTGTGGTGGTGACCTTCAATAATGACGGTACATTCAAATCTGCCACGGAGAAAACGCTCGCAAATGCCGTGCCTGTGGCGATGGACGGCAAGCAAACGCCCGTGCCGGGCGGCACGGCAGGATTCTTGCAGCAACTCGTGGGTGGCGTGGGCAGCTACAGCCCAATCGGCACTGCAGGCGGCATTTCTGGTGCAAACGGTGCCGGCGCACCGGGTGTCGCAGGTAGCAATAGCGGGGGGTTCTAGCTAAATGCGTCGGCGGCCGCTTCTACTTGGCAGCCTAGCCGCACTGACCGCCGGAAGCGCAAAGGCGCAGAGCGCCAACTCAGTGCCGATGCCACCAAACGTGCAAGCAGCGGCACTGGACGATAAGACCGGCCCAGGATTTTCTAGGCTTGTGATCGCCCGCTGGGGTGATCCGCTACAACCTGACGCGCCGCCTTTTGCCCCATGGGCACTGACAGTTGAACAAGCCAGCAATCAATTTCCCTATGACGCGGTGATCGCGGCACTGGTCTCTCCGCCGCCCGCGCAGGATGGCATCCCGCGCCTTGTACTCGTGACCGCAAACCCCACGGCGCCCGCGCAAATGCTCTTTGCCGCAGGCGCAGATAATCCAGCCGTCGCGGGGCGCGAGCAGGGCGTGACGGTGGCTAACCTACAATATCTGTCCGGGCGTTGGATGACGGTATTAGGCGGGTATCAGACACGACGCCTATCTGATGGTACGCTGTGCCAAATCTCCGGACCCGTAGCTGGGGAGATCGGCGGCACAGTGCAAGGAGTGCTAGCGGTAAACGGAGGCAGCGCCACCCCCTGGGGCAATGTGCTACTGGCCGAGGGCGATGCCGGACCGTGGTTATCGCGGCTCTCGGGGCTTGGCCTAGGCTATGGAGACCACGCCCAGGCGGCATGTTATGGCTGGGTGGTGGAGTTCGATCCGTTGAATCCGCTCTCGCTTCCCGTGAAGCGCACCGCTCTAGGGCGGATAGCCCGGGCTGGTGTGTTGGCAACCACCGCCGAGGACGGACGGCCAGTCGTGTTTTTTACGCAAGACGCGGCGGCGGGAATGATGTTCCGGTTTGTCGCAGCGACCAACGCAACCGACGGCACCGCGTTGGATTCCGGCACGCTGTCAGTCGCGGTTTTAGCAGGAGACGGGATCGATTGGGTTGACCTGACCTCTGACATACCGACGCTTGCCGGACTGGCAAGTGCAGCTGCAACGGCCGGCGGCGAGACATTCGACGCGCCGGGCGAGCTAGCGTTGAGCGCGGAAGGAACCGTGCTATATCTGGCCTGCGCCGGCAATCCGGAACGCGGCACGGCCGATGCGTTGAACCCCGGTAGCGCGGCAGGGCATGTCGTACAGTTCACCGTGCCCGGCGGTGATGCCACTTCCAAACATTTCCACGCACGTCTGGCTTTGGTTGGCGGCAATCCAGCTACGGAGGCAGGCACACAATATGGCCCTGGCAGCCAAGCTTGGCTACGTAAGCCGCGCACACTCGGCATAGACCCGGCGGGCAATCTATGGATCGGCACAGACCAACGTGGCGATACAGCGCAAACTGCCGACGGGCTGTTTCTGATGCAGACCACCGGCCCGGCGCGGGGAGCCTTAGCCTATGCTTATCTGGCACCAGTTGGCGCGGCAGCGGGCGGCGCGGCATTCGACATGGCCACCAAGACGGCGTTCGGTGCGGTGCGCCACCCGGGTGCCACACCAGGAGCGAGCTTCGATCATCCCGCTACGCGCTGGCCTACATTACGACCCAATATGCCGCCGCAGACCACGATCATCGGGCTAGTAATGCAGTGACAGAGATCGTCCGGGTGCTGCCCGGCTCGATGGCGCTTGAGTCGTGTTTTCCATCCGCCTAGCGCTTTTCGTGGATGAACAGGATGTGCCGCTGGAAGAAGAGCTAGATGCGTTGGGCGATGCGGCCTTGCATTTTTGGGCACGGTAGCGGGGCAAGCCTGCCGGCACGGCGCGGGTCATCGGGGTTGCGCCGGGATTGTGGAAAATCGTCATGTTGCGGTAGCAGCAGCGTGCCGCCAACACGGTGTTGGCAAGGCACTAATGCGAGAGATCGAGGCACGATGCCCCGGCCCGGCGTTTAAATGGATGCGCAGACCCATGCCATCAGCTTCTATGAAAAGCTTGGCTAAAAAGTAGATGATGCAGAATTTTTGGATGCCGGCACCCCCCCACCGGCGCATGCGCAAACATACCTGAAAACGGCGCTACGTCTGAGCAAGAGAACGTTTAAGAGCACATGGCCCCCCGCAGGCCCCCTTTGCCCCACCCTGCACGTCGGAGCTTACGAGTTTGAGGTGTAGTCATGGCACTCTAAAAATCCAGATCGGCATAATGGGGGGGCGGGGCCATGCCGTTCACGCGGTCCGCCAATATGGCGCGAAAGCAGGGACGAGATTTGATGCGCGCGTACCAATCCTTGGCTGCAGCAGAAACGGACCAGTCCACATCGCCCATGAAATCGAGCGTTGAAAGCATGGCAGCGGCGGCGAAATCCGCAACCGAAAGGCTGGAACCGGCAAGCCAGCGGCGATGTTCGGCTAACCAACCAATATAGAGCAGATGCTGCTTCAGATTGGCGTAGCCCGCGCGGAGAGCATTACCGTCTGGTGCACCGAGCTTGAGGGCCTGTTTGAGGTTTTTCTCCCAATACAAATTGCGGACCACTTCATTATAAAACTTCTCATCAAACCAAGCGACAAGGCGACGGGTTTCCACGCGCTCAGTCTGAGAGCGGCTAATTAATGAAGTGTCAGGATAGGATTCGTCTAAATACTCACAAATCACCCGGGAATCCGGAATTACTAGCCCATTATCCTCGATCAGGGTCGGCACGGTGCAAGCAGGGTTCAGCTCTAAATAGTTCGGCTGACGCTCCCAGACCTTTTCAACCCGTAATTCGAAGGGGAGACGTTTTTCCGCCAAAACCATTCTGACCTTGCGCGAATATGGCGATAACGGCAGGTGATAAAGGACTCGCATGGAGACCACTATGCCATTTCAAAAAGGGCACAGAAAGAGGCCAATATTTCAAAAAACAGCAACACCCAAGCCCCCCGGTCCGGCATGCCGAACCAGGGGGCGCTTGTCAGGCAGTTTTGGCTGCGACCACGTCGTCGAGCCCTGCGGGAAGGTACTTGATATATTCTGTCGGCACGACTTGCCAGAAATGCGGCGCCTCGCGCGCCCAGTCGTTCAGCAAGGTCGCCGCATAGGCGCTCTCCGTCTCGGCCACATGCCGCTGCACCAAATCATGCAGGATCTTGGCCCAATAGCTGGAGTTCACACGTTGCCAATGCAGCGTCTCTTTGTTCAGTCGCATCTCGAATTTGTCCGCACGATCGTAAACAAAGGCGACACCGCCCGTGAAGCCAGCGCCGAAATTGTCACCTACCGCACCCAGGATCACAACCGTGCCGCCGGTCATATATTCACAGGCGTTGGAGCCCACACCTTCGACAACTGCAATCGCGCCGGAGTTGCGAACCGCGAAACGCTCACCCGCCAAGCCCGCCGCAAACAGGCTACCAGAGGTGGCGCCGTAAAGCACCGTGTTGCCAACGATGGTATTCTCGTTGGTCTTTAGCCTGGAAGAAGGGGCCGTGCGCACCACGATGGTGCCGCCCGACAGCCCTTTACCCACATAGTCATTGGCATCTCCAAAGACTTCCAGCTTCAACCCGTTCACCGCGAACGCGCCGAGGGACTGGCCGGCGGAGCCACGCAGGCGCACGGTGACGTGATCTGGCTGCAGCTTCACCTTCCGATATTTTGCTACAATCTGCGAACTGAACTTGGTACCAATAGCACGATGCGTGTTGCGAATATTATATTGCAACTGCATCTTCTCGCCGTTCTGGAAGAATGGCGCTGCATCCTCAATCATCTGTGCATCCAGGGTCTCCGGCACTTCGTTGCGGCCCTCACGGGTGCAATAGCGCGCATACGGCCCGGGGTCGGCCTGGGCGAGAATCGGGTTAAGATCCAGATCATCCAGATAATCCGCGCCACGAGAGACCTGGTGCAGCAGATCGGTACGGCCGATCACCTCGGCGAGCGAACGGAAGCCAAGTCGGGCCAGAATCTCGCGCACCTCCTCCGCCACGAAGGAGAAGAGGTTGATGACCTTCTCCGGCGTGCCCTCGAATTTCTGGCGCAACGCCTCGTCTTGAGTGCACACACCAACCGGGCAGGTGTTGGAATGGCACTGGCGCACCATGATGCAGCCCATGGCGACGAGCGATGCGGTACCGATGCCAAATTCCTCAGCACCCAGCATCGCGGCGATCACAACGTCCCGCCCCGTCTTTAACCCGCCATCGGTGCGCAGCACCACCTGATGGCGTAGCCGGTTAAGCATGAGCACCTGATGTGCCTCGGAAAGCCCCATCTCCCACGGCAGGCCCGCATATTTCACGGATGATTGCGGGCTGGCGCCGGTGCCACCAACATGGCCCGAGACCAGGATGGCGTCCGCCTTCGCCTTCGCAACGCCTGCAGCAATAGTGCCTATTCCTGAACGCGCCACCAGCTTTACACATACGGTAGCGCGCGGATTAATCTGCTTCAGGTCGTAGATGAGTTGTGCCAGATCCTCGATCGAGTAAATGTCGTGATGCGGCGGCGGGGAGATTAGCGTCACACCCGGCGTGGAGTGGCGTAGTCTGGCGATGAGCTCAGTGACCTTAAAGCCAGGCAGTTGCCCACCCTCACCGGGCTTGGCCCCCTGTGCCACTTTGATCTCGATTTCCTTGCAGTCATTCAGATATTCAGCCGTGACGCCGAAACGGCCGGAGGCGATCTGCTTAATGGCGGAGGAAGCGTTATCGCCATTCTGGCGCGGTTCCGCGCGTGCAGGATCCTCGCCGCCCTCGCCCGAGTCAGAGCGCGCCCCGATACGGTTCATGGCAATCGAGAGCGTCTCATGTGCCTCTGGTGAAAGCGCACCCAACGAAATGCCTGGAGACAACAACCGCTTGCGGATGGACGTGATGCTCTCTACCTCGTCCACGGAGATCGGCGTAAGGCCGTCCATACGGAAATCCAGCACGTCACGCAGCGCCACAGGCTTCTGCTTGCGCACCATCTCCGAATAGCGCTTGAACATCTTGTAGGAGCCAGTGTTCACCGCCGTTTGCAGAAGGTGGATGGCGTTATTGTCAAAGGCATGCGCCTCGCCGCTGCGACGCAAACGGTACAACCCGCCAATATCCAGCGGCAAGGCATTACCGTCCCATGCCTTCTGGTGCAGTTCTAGCACCTCGTGCGCAATGCCGGGCAAACCGATACCGGAAATGCGCGAGGGCATACCTGGGAAGAACTCCCCAACCAGCGCGCGGGACAGCCCGATAGCTTCAAAATTATAGCCGCCGCGATAAGAGGAAATGACAGAGATGCCAAGCTTTGACATCACCTTCAGCAGGCCCTTATCCACTGCCTTCTTGTAACGGGCAACGCAATCCTTCAGCGAGAGATTACCAAACAGGCCGCGCGCGTGGCGGTCTGCGATGCATTCCTGCGCCAGATAGGCGTTCACCGTGGTGGCGCCCACACCCACCAGCACCGCGAAATAATGCACGTCGAGACATTCCGCGGAACGCACATTTAAGGACGTGAACGTGCGGAGCGACTGGCGCACGAGATGAGTGTGAACCGCGCCTGTGGCGAGGATCATTGGGATCGGCGCGCGCTCAGGGCTCATCGCCTCGTCGGTGAGGATGACGTGCGTACAGCCGGCGCGTACGCCTTCCTCTGCCTCGCGGCGAATGCGCTCAATGGCCCGACGCAACCCCCCTTCCCCGTTCGCAATCTTGAAGGTGGCATCTACCACGCAAGCGGACGCACCCATGGTACGGCGCATCGCCTCGAACTCCGCACTGGAAAGCACTGGAGATTCGAGTTGCAATAAGTCGCACTGCTCCTCATTCTCGTCCAGTACATTGCCAAGATTACCAAGGCGGGTTTTCAGCGACATTACGCGGGTTTCACGCAAAGAATCTATCGCGGGGTTGGTAACTTGGCTGAAGCTCTGACGGAAATAATGATGCAAGCCGCGATAGCGGTCCGACAGCACGGCCAAGGGCGCGTCATCGCCCATTGAGCCAGTGGCTTCCTGCGCGGCGTCCACCATTGGATGCAGAATCAACTCCATATCCTCAAGCGAGAACCCGACTGCAAGCTGGCGCCGGCGCAACCCTTCGGCGTCCAGCCGCACCGGCTCCGGCGCGTCGGTCTTGACGATATGGTCAATGACAGTAATGCGCTTGGTCCAGGCGGCGAAATCCTGCCGTGCGGCCAGCATGTCCTTCAATTCGCCGTCGTGATAAAATTTCGCTGCGTCGAGATCGACCGCGATGGTCTGCCCGGGGCCAACCGCACCTTTCTCAACAAAATCCTCTTCATCAAACTTCACCATGCCAGTTTCAGACCCGACTACCAGCATGTTGTTCCGGGTAATGGTGTAGCGCAACGGGCGCAAACCGTTACGGTCAAGTCCCGCAATGACAAAGCGGCCATCGGTGGCAGCCACGGCGGCTGGACCATCCCAGGGTTCCATCACTGCATTGCAATAGAGGAAAAGGTCCTTATGGGCTTGCGGCATTGTCGCGTCGTTGGCGATGGAAGGCGGGATCATCAGCGCCTTAGCCATTGGCGCATCGCGCCCGGCACGTACCAGCAGTTCGAATACGTTATCCAGCGCTGCGGTGTCGGAACCATGGGCCTGCACTACCGGCTTGATGTAATCTAGGAAATCATCAAGCCCCTCAGCACTCAGCCTAGTTTCGTGACTCTGCATCCAGTTGACATTGCCAGCGACGGTATTGATCTCGCCGTTATGCGCCAACATGCGGAAAGGCTGGGCCAGCTTCCAGGTTGGGAAGGTGTTGGTGGAATAGCGCTGGTGGTAAATAGCAAAGCGCGAGACGAAACGCGCATCCAGCAGATCCGGATAGAAATCTGTCAAGCTCTCGGCCAGGAACATGCCCTTATAAACAATTGACCGGCAGGAGAGCGAGCAAAGATAAAGCTCCGGCACCTGTGCCTCGATGGCCGACTTCTCGATCTTGCGGCGGATGATATAGAGTTCGCGTTCGAACTCATCCTCGGAAATGCCACGTGCATTCCAAAGCATAATCTGCTCGATCTCGGGACGGGTGGCGTTAGCCTTCTCGCCGATGCAGGCAACATTGATGGGCACTTGGCGCCAGCCATAGATGCGATAGCCAAAATTCAGGATCTCGGTTTCCACGATCTGACGGCAGCGCTCCTGCGCGCCAAGGTCAGTCTTGGGTAGGAACACCATGCCCACCGCGAGGGTTCCCTCGTGCAGGCGGTCACCGCCGCGCTTAACCTCTTCGGCAAAGAAATCCCGCGGGATTTCGATATGAATGCCCGCGCCGTCACCGGTTTTGCCGTCAGCATCCACCGCACCGCGGTGCCAGACCGCCTTCAGTGCGTCGATGCCGGCCTGTACAATGTCACGACGCCTCTTGCCATCCAGGGCTGCGACAAGGCCGACGCCACAGGCGTCATGTTCCTGTTCGGGGCTATAGGTACGATGCAGAGCTTCGACGTTTGCATCCCAGGCAGCGACGAATTGTTGTGCGGATTCGGGGGTAGTTTCGTGATTCATGGCGATTACTCCGCAGCCTGCGCTTGGCGGGCAGCCTGAAATTGACGGTGGATGGCTGCGGCGGCATCACGACCGTCGCGAATGGCCCAAACGACCAGGGAGGCGCCACGCACTATATCTCCAGCAGCAAACACACCAGGCAAGGAGGTTTCGAAGCTGTGTGGGTTCACTTTAAGCGTACCCCAGCCGGTGAGCGTCAGCTCAGGTTCGTTAAACGCTGTTGGCAATTCTTCCGGGTCATAGCCCAGCGCCTTGATAACCAGATCTGCTTTCACGGTGAAGGCGGAACCGTCGATCGCTTCTACAGACTGGCGGCCCGAGGCATCCGGCAAGCCAAGATGCATCCGCACTGCACGCACGCCTGTTACCGTGTCGTCCCCGAGGAACGATTCAGGTGCACAGAGCCAAGCGAAATTCACACCTTCCTCCTCAGCATTTTTTACCTCGCGCAAGGACCCCGGCATGTTCTGACGATCACGGCGATAAAGGCAGGTGACGGATTTAGCGTCCTGACGGATGGCGGTGCGGACGCAATCCATCGCGGTATCACCGCCGCCAATCACAACCACGTCCTTGCCCGCTGCATTCAAGAGACCCGAATGATAATCCGGCACCGCATCGCCCAAACTCTTCCGGTTGGAGGTGATGAGGAAATCCAACGCCTTAACAATACCAGGCAGACCAGCTCCCGGGCCGCCAATTTCGCGTGCCTTATAAACACCGGTGGCAATTAGCACGGCGTCATGCATTTCGCGCAGTTCGGAGAACGGCACAGTGCCGCCGATATCGGCCTTGAGAACGAATTTCACCCCGCCCTCCTCCAACCATTTCCAGCGGCGGAGCACGATTTCCTTCTCCAGCTTGAAGCTGGGGATGCCATAGATCAGCAGCCCACCGACACGGTCATGCCGATCATAAACCGTGACTTGATAGCCAAGGCTGCGCAGACGCTCAGCCGCAGCCAGACCAGCGGGGCCAGAACCGACAATACCGACGCTCTCGGAGCGTTCTGAAACGGGGGCTACGGGTTTCACCCAGTTATTGGCGAAGGCGGTGTCAGTAATGTAGCGTTCGACCGCGCCGATCGTGACCGATTCAAAGCCCTTTTCGATGACGCAGTTACCTTCGCACAGCCGGTCCTGCGGGCATATGCGCCCGCAAATCTCAGGAAATGTGTTGGTTGCAGAGGAAAGTTCATATGCTTCCTCAAGCCTCCCCTCGGCAGTGAGCTTCAGCCAGTCTGGAATGTTATTCGAAAGCGGGCAGTTTACCGAGCAGAACGGGATGCCACATTGCGAGCAGCGGCTGGCTTGGTCCGCCGCCGCAGCAGGCTCAAACGAATCATAAATTTCGTTAAAATCCTGGCGGCGATCTTCGGCCGCGCGCTTCTTCGGCGTTTGCTGGGGCAAGTTTATGAATTTCAGCATCCGTTCGGCCATTTTCCGCCTCGTACAAAAATAGGGCCAGACGCCGCTAGCAGCGCCCATGTCAAGTTAGGGCGGCTCTTAGCGAAGTTTTCGGCAGAACACCATGAGTTTTTTTGAAGTAAGTCAGCTAAACTGTCATAATATTCCGAAAATGGCTGCGCAGCGTACGTTTTCAATGTTAAATTTTAAAAAATAAGTCCGATTTGTATCCTATTCTTTATAGACATCCCCGTGGCTTCGGCCAGAAACACGATAGCGGGCCAGGTACCGAGGCAGCACTATATCCAAAGGCGTTGGTGTGACGCCAAGCGCCGCAAGCCCTGGCACACCAGGGCTTGCCACGTTGTCGTCTGCCAGTAGCGTAACTTGATCAGCAGTCAGCCCGGAGCCCGGAAGCATCGCCACGACCTTAGCGAGACCTACCGGCATGTCCCAGATTAAAGGGGCGCGCTCGATGATAGTCAGCATCTGCTCGATCAGCGCCCGAAAACTTTTCTGCTCAGGCCCGCCTAGCTCGAACATCGTGCCCGCGCCAAGCGGTCCGGCGGCCGTGATCACCGCATCTGCTACATTAGCGACATAGACCGGCTGGAATTTGGTCTTACCATGCACAATCGGCAAAACCGGCGACACGACCGCAATCTTAGCAAAGCGGTTAAAGAACTTATCCTCCGGGCCAAAGATGATGGAAGGCCGCAGAATGGCTACTTGAGGGTTTGCACTCTTTACCGCCTGCTCACCCTCGCCCTTGCTGCGAGCATAGGCGGAGGGGCTGGCAGGATTAGCACCGATGGCAGACACATGGACAAGCCTTGCACCGACCTGATGCGAAAGCCGCGCCACACGCTCAGCACCCTGGCAATGCGTGCGCATAAAATCGCCAGAGCGCGACTCTGTCAGAATACCGGCAAGATTGATGACGAGGTCAGTTCCCTCGATCGCACGAGCCACCAGGCCCTCTTCGGAAACGGGGGCATAAAGGGGCACCACTTGCCCGGCCACGCCCATCGGACGCAGGATTTTGGCCGCCTCGGTGTCGCGTACAGCAGCACGGACAACATACCCCAGCGCGGTTAGTCGCTGCACGACGTAGCGGCCTAAAAATCCGGATGCACCAAACACCACGGCAATTTTGCGTTCAGACAGCATGCTACCCCCACCTAAGTTCTGCCACGTTTGTAGGCCGCACGAAAAACACGCTCAAGCCATGTTGACGGAGGATTGATGGGGAGCTAAACGCCGCTCCCACGGTGCTTCGGCAGCGCAGCGGCAGCCCAGAAACTTGGAACGCCCGAAAAATGGATAAGCCCAGGTGGCGGAATTGGTAGACGCACTAGCTTCAGGTGCTAGCGCTCGCAAGGGCGTGGAGGTTCGAGTCCTCTCCTGGGCACCATTTTTCACAATCTTCAAAATCAGGTGACGAGATGAACGGCATCACGCTCCATAAGCATGACCTGCCGGCGGGGCTCGATTTTGGCCCGGTTGTGGCGGTGGACACTGAAACAATGGGGCTCGACCCTCGCCGCGACAGACTATGCCTTGTGCAGCTTTCCGGCGGGGACGGCACCGCGCACTTGGTACAAATTATACCGGAAGAGTTGAGCGGTCAGGGCATAAATTGCCCCAACCTCAAAGCCTTGCTTGCGAATCCTAACGTTACCAAGTTGTTCCACTACGGCCGGTTCGACATCGCGGCACTTTACAATGCACTGGGCGTTCTAACCGCACCAGTGATCTGCACCAAAATAGCCTCCAAGCTCGTGCGCACCTATACAGATCGACACGGGCTAAAGGAGCTATGCCGGGATTTGGCAGGAGTTGATATCTCTAAGCAGCAGCAGACCAGCGATTGGGGGGCACCGGAATTAACTCCCGAGCAGCTCGCCTATGCTGCATCGGACGTGCTGTATCTGCACACGATCTGGGAGAGGCTGCGCGCCTTGCTGGTGCGCGAGAGCCGACTCGAGGTCGCCGAGGCTGCCTACGCTTTTCTACCTGTGCGTGCTCGGCTCGATTTGCTAGGTTACGCCGAGCCTGATCTCTTCGCTCATTAACCACACGTTACAGAGGGTTGCGTATATCGTGTTGACCGGCACGGCTCGGCTGGCCATACCGTAGGCAATGATTCGCGTTGATCACCGGCGTCGTACGCTGACTGCAACAGGCTTTCCAACGTTGGGAAGCATCTGGCGCGCTTGCCCTGCTACCGCCTTAATTGGAATGCATGACATAGTTATGTTTGTTAAAGCGAGAATCATATTCACCCCGGAGGTGGTGCGCACGTGAATCACATTCACGATGTATCGCGTCACTCGGTCCTGGATGAGATCCGCCAGCAACGGCATAAGACCTCGGCCACATTAGCCCGGCGCAGCTTCCGGGTCACTATGCTGAAGCGCGCCCTGCCGGCAGCGGCGTTGCTGTTACTGGCGGCACTAGCGCTGGCGCCATCGTGGCAATCGGGGCCGGACGCGAACCGCGTAACCTATCATGTTTCGCAAACCACCGGCACCGCCGCTTCACGCATGCAGGATGCTACCTATCATGGACGCGACCAGCAGGATCAGCCTTATACCGTGACCGCCGCAAGCGCCGTGCAGAGAGGGCATGGCCAAGTAACCCTAACCGCGCCCGAAGGCGATATCACATTGAAATCCGGCGCGTGGCTGATGCTTAAATCCGCCACCGGCGTTTATCACCAAAAGCGTGACATGCTAGACTTAAAGGGTGGCGTTACACTTTACCGGAACGACGGGACGATTATGACAACTCGCAACAGCGCCATAAACCTGCGCAAGGGCGCTGCGTCGGGCAGTGACCCTGTGCAGGTGACTGGGCCGTTTGGCGCACTTACCGCCCAGAACGGCTTCAGCCTTGCCACAAGGGGTAACGAGATCATATTCCACGGTCCTGCCACGCTGACCCTTTCCAAGACTCAATGAGGCACCTGCTTTTTCTGCCGATCATGGCCTGTGCCGCTGCACCGGCTTTCGCTCAGGAATTGAACCTGGGTAGTGCGCAAGGCGCCGCGCCAATACCGATCCAGATTACCGCATCGCAGGGGATCACTTGGTCGCAAAACGCGCAGACGGTAACAGCAACGGGTAACGCCAAGGCGGTACGGGGAGCCGTTACGGTAACAGCCGATAAACTAGTGGCTCATTACGTGAAGAAACCAACAACATCTACGCCTGGCGCGCCGACCGGCGCCGGAACCATGAGCCCGCTGGACCAGGGAAACTCCCAACTCACGGAACTGGATGCAATTGGCCATGTGCACATTTATACTGCAACCGACAACGCCTGGGGAAACCGCGCAGTTTATGCAGTTGGGCCTCAGGTTTTGATACTGACTGGCCGAAACCTGAAACTCACCACCAAGCACGATACTATCACTGCGCGCGACTCGATTGAGTATTACGCGGCCGGCCACAAGGCCATCGCACGCGGCGATGCGTTAATTGTGGCAAGTGGCGGACGCTCCATCGCCGCCGACGTGATTACCGGCCATTTTGCAAGCCAGTCCAATCATTCCGTAGCGGCACCAGGCACGGGGGCATTGAGACAAGCCGGCAGCTTGGTGAAAGTTGATGCCGTCGGCCATGTAGTTATCAAGACCCGGAGCGACACCGTGACGGGTGATCGTGGCGTTTATCTGCCACCTACCGGCGAAGCGCGTCTGGGCGGCGACGTGCATATCATGCACGGGCCCAACGAGCTAGCGGGATCTGACGCATTGGTAAACATGAAGACTGGCATCGCCACGTTGCTGGCTGGGCCTGGCGGACAGGTCTCTGGCGTGATCTTACCGGGGTCTGGGGGCGCAAAATGATCCCCAAGGTGACAAGCGGCGAACAAGCTGGCCATGGCGCGCCGTCCGGCGGCGATGCCGGGCTGGTGGCCAGGGGACTAGGAAAGCGCTTCAAGAAACGTCCGGTTGTGCGGAATGTGTCTCTCTCCGTGCGGCGTGGCGAGGCCGTGGGGCTGTTGGGACCGAATGGCGCGGGCAAAACCACCACGTTCTATATGATTGTCGGGCTGATCGGGCCGGATTCGGGTGCCATCGCGCTGGATGGAGTGGAAATATCGAATTTGCCTATGTATCGCCGCGCGCGGCTTGGCATCGGCTATCTACCACAAGAGGCCAGCGTGTTCCGAGGGCTAAATGTGGAACAGAACATCATGGCCGCCCTGGACATGGTAGAACCTGACGCCGGTAAACGCGAGGAAATGCTGACCGGTCTGCTGGCCGAATTCGGCATTTCGCATCTGCGCCGCACCCCTGCCCTTGCCCTTTCCGGCGGCGAGCGCCGTCGCGTGGAAATTGCCCGCGCTCTCGCCACCGGGCCAAATTACATCCTGCTGGACGAACCTCTGGCGGGCATCGACCCGATCGCTGTTGGTGAAATCCGTGACCTAGTGGCGCATTTGAAGCATCGTGGACTGGGCGTATTGATCACGGATCATAACGTGCGCGAGACACTGGAGATCATAGACCGGGCTTATATTCTCTACGATGGCCAAGTGCTGATGGAGGGCAGTCCTGAGGAGGTGGTAGCACATGAAGATGTGCGGCGCGTCTATCTGGGCGAGAAGTTCAGCCTCTAATATCGCGGTTGCCGACCATTTTTGTGCCATGCAGTTTCTGCGCCAACGCTATTGGAGGAGACCGCAGATTGCGCTAGCGTGCTGGCATGGCTTTTGCTGCGTCTTTTGCGCCTCGCTTGGACCTACGCCAGTCTCAATCGCTGGTAATGACCCCACAGCTGCGCCAGGCGATCCAGCTGCTGCAATTCTCCAATATCGAGGCCAGCGAGTTTATCGACGAAGAATTGCTAAAAAATCCGCTACTTGAGCGCGATGATGGAGGTGAATCTTTAGGCGGCATTGAGGCGCAGGCTGAGCCAGTCACACCTGTTCCGGAGGATCCCGCCAGCCTCGCGGCGGCGGGTATGCTGCCGGATTCCGCCAATACGCCGCTCGATCTCGATGCCAGCAATGTGTACGACGCAGGAACCAATGCTGATGGCTACGGCGCAGCCGGGCTTTCTGGCGAGGGGGAGGATTGGAGCCCGCTAGAGGCTTTAGAGGCTGAGCGTCCTTCCTTGCGGGAGCATCTGGAGCAGCAGGCGCGGCTCACGTTTCCGGCACGCGAAGATCTGCTGATCGCCCAGGCGATGATCATGGTGCTGGATCCCGCCGGAAGGTTAGGCGACGCACCAGAGGCGTTGGCACAAGCACTTGGCGTGGAGTTGGAGCGTCTCGAGGCAGTACGTGCCATCATGATGCGCTTCGACCCCGTGGGGATATTCGCGACCGGTTTAGCCGAATGTTTGGCCGTTCAACTGGCAGAGCTGAACCGGCTAGACCCGGCGATGCGGGCATTGCTGGATAATCTAGAACTACTCGCCCGCCGCGACATGCGCGCCTTGCTGGAAATCTGCGGTGTGGATGCTGAAGATCTGGCCGAAATGGTGGCCGAACTGAAGCGCCTTGACCCCAAGCCTGGAGCACGTTTCGATTCTGAGCCACTGCGCCCGCTGATTCCCGATGTGCTGATGCGCCGTGCTCCGGTAACGAAAGAGGGCGACTCTAATTGGCTTTTGGAAATCAACCCAGAAACCATGCCGCGTTTACTCATCAGGCACGGGTTTCATGCCCGGATGGTGGCCTCGGCCAACAAGGAAACCAAGAGTTTCCTCTCGGAGCAATTGCAAGGCGCGAACTGGCTCGTCAAAGCTCTAGAGTCCCGCGCTCAAACCATCCTGCGGGTTTCGGCAGAAATTGTGCGGCGGCAGGATGGGTTTTTCAGGCATGGTATTTCGCATCTGCGGCCGCTGACCCTGCGCGACATCGCCGCGGAGGTGGAACTGCATGAAAGCACTGTGAGCCGCGTCACGTCCAACAAATCCATCGCCACTCCGCGTGGAATTTTCGAACTGAAATTCTTTTTCACCACGGCACTTGCGGGAGCAAATGGAGAGACACATTCGGCCGAAACCGTCCGTCACCGCGTCGCACAGATCATTCGCGCCGAAAATCCGAAAAAAATTTTATCGGATGACGCCGTGGCGGCAATATTGCAGAATGAAGGCATAGACATAGCACGGCGGACCGTGGCCAAATACAGGGAAGCGCTGCGCATTCCCGGCTCGGCGCAACGCAAGCGGGAGAAAATGCCCGCCTAAGGCAAGGCTTACTCGACGGTCTTGCCTGCCGATAATTGAGCCGGTTTGTTCGGGAGAAGACCATGCATTTAACGGTCTCAGGTAAGCAAGTCGAACTGTCTGACGCGCTGCGGGTTTACGTGGACAAGCAGCTGAGCACAATCACATCGAAATACTTCGATCATGCGCTTGAGGCGCAGGTTACTTTTAGCCGCGCCCGCAGCTTTTTCACTTGCGATATCAATTTGCACGCCGGACGCGGCATTACTGTGCGCGGCGAGGGTGAGGCGGCGGACGCTCGCGCAGCGTTTGAGGATGCTGCGGAACACATCGCCAAGCGGCTACGCCGCTACCGCCGGCGGGTTTCCGCGCACCAACGAGACCTGAGTAAGATCAAACCGGAAATGGCGCGCGCTTATGTGCTGGCGCCGGAACCCGATGAAGAGGAGGAAGCGGCTGCCCCGAACGGCCATGCAAACACACACGAGGTGCTGGCAGATGATCTGCACGCCACCGTTGTTGCAGAGGATACAACGGCCATTGAAACACTGACCGTTCGCGACGCAGTGATGAAGATGGACTTGGCCCTCCAGCCCCTGATGATGTTCCGCAACTCAAAAACCGGTGGGCTTAACGTGGTCTATCGCCGGGCTGACGGACATGTGGGTTGGATTGATCCGAACAGCTAATTGTTTAGGCGCGGCTGCGAACAACCGGCACAGCCGCGCCTCTTTTCCTAAAACTTATTGGTAGGGCGGCTGGGTATAACCTTTTGGTGAAATTGTAAAAATTTCTACCCCCGTATCCGTTACCGCGATCATATGCTCGAATTGGGCTGAGAGAGAGCGGTCACGGGTCACGGCTGTCCAGCCGTCTTCCAGTATTTTTACATCCGGCTTTCCAGCGTTCACCATCGGTTCGATGGTAAAGAACATGCCTGGCTTCAACAAAGCCCCTTCCCCGCGCTTGCCGAAATGCAACACATTAGGCGGCTCATGAAAGCGCTGGCCGATGCCATGACCGCAGAAATCCCGCACCACGGAAAAGCGCTGTGCCTCGACATAGCTCTGGATGGCAAAACCGATGTCACCGAAAGTTGCCCCGGGCTTGACCGCCGAAATGCCGCGCATCAGCGCCTCATAGGTTACCTCAATCAGCCGCCGGGCCTTGGTGTTAGCATTGCCGGCCACATACATGCGGCTGGAATCACCAAACCAGCCGTTGAGCGTCACAGTCACGTCGATATTTAGGATATCCCCGTCTACCAGCTTCCGGTCACCGGGAATGCCATGACAGACGACATGGTTGATCGAGGTGCAGATGGATTTCGGAAAGCCCCGATAGTTCAGCGGCGAGGGCACGGCGCCATGCGCGGTGATAAAATCATGGCACAACTCGTTGAGCCTTTCAGTCGTCACCCCCGGCTTCACATGCTCGGCGATCATGTCCAGTGTCTCGGCGGCCAGTCGGCCTGCCGCGCGCATGGGCGTGAAGTCTTCCGGCTTGTAAATCATAATCCGGCGAGAATCAGCACCGCCATCCATATGCAATCTTCCTCAGCACTATCAGATCACGAACCATAACACGATCGAAAGCCTAGCCGCAAAGCTGTGCCGCTAGATTACCAACGGCGCGGTCATCGCCTTGGGATCCACCCAGGCATCGAACTGCTCCTGTGTCAGTGCGCCGCTGGCAAGTGCCGCCTCGCGGAGTGTCAGTCCCTCCCGATGCGCCTTCAGTGCAATTGCGGCGGATTTGGAGTAGCCGATATGCGGATTGAGTGCTGTGACAAGCATAAGGTTACGGGCCAGATTTTCTTCGATCTTACCTAAGGCGGGCTCAATGCCCTCGGCGCAATGGATGCGGAAACTCTCTAACGAATCAGCCAGGATATGAGCGGAATCAAGGTAATTGCTGAGCATCACTGGCTTGAACACGTTGAGCTGGAAATTACCTTGGGACCCTCCGAAGGCCACCGCATGGTCGTTTCCGAACACCTGCACGGCCACCATCGTCAGCGCCTCGCACTGGGTCGGGTTGATCTTGCCTGGCATGATAGAGGAGCCAGGCTCATTCTCCGGGATCAAAAGCTCGCCGATGCCGGCGCGCGGGCCAGACGCATACCAGCGGACATCATTTGCGATTTTCATGGCGACACCGGCCAGCACGCGCAAGGCGCCGGAGGCCGCCACGAGCGCATCATGCGCAGACAAGGCGGCAAATTTGTTGGGTGCTGAGATGAACGGGTGTCCAGTTTCCTTGGCGACGAAGGCGGCAGTGGTGGCACCAAAGTTTGGGTGCGCGTTCAGCCCGGTACCTACGGCGGTGCCCCCGATGGCAAGTTCGTAAAGCCCTTCAAGAGAAGACCTCACAAAGGATGCCGCCTGCTCAAGCTGGGCGTGCCAGCCTGAGATCACCTGCCCCAACGTAACCGGTGTCGCATCCTGCAAATGAGTGCGCCCAGTCATCACCACGTCGCCATAGGCTAGGCTCTTCGCCTTGAATACATCCGCAAGCCGCCTCACCGCCGGCAGCAGCCGACCAGCCGTCACCTCCACCGCCACAATGTGCATAACAGTCGGGAAGGTGTCGTTCGAGGATTGGCCATGATTCACATCGTCGTTCGGGTGGACCGGTGTCTTGCTGCCGACAATCCCGCCCGCCATCTGAATGGCGCGGTTGGAAATGACCTCGTTCGCATTCATGTTGCTCTGGGTACCGGAGCCGGTCTGGAATACCACCAGGGGAAATTCATCGTCCCATTTGCCGTCGATCACCTCTTGCGCGGCGGCCGCAATCAATTGAGCCGTTTCCTCCGAAAGCTGCCCTAGCGCCTGATTGGCCAGCGCGCACGCTTTCTTCAATATACCGAAGCCCCGCACCACATCGCGCTGCCACACATAGCGAGAGCGCCCGATGCGGAAATTTTCTAGGCTGCGTTGCGTCTGCGCACCCCAAAGCCGGTTGACCGACACTTCGACATCGCCCAACGCGTCATGCTCGATTCGTTTCTCTGACATCATCAGTTCCCGTGCAAAAATCCGAGTGCCGGAAGTGGTTTCCAGCGCCTTGGGAGATCCGTGCGGCGGATCGGCCTTATCATATAACGTGGCACCGGCTGTTCGGTTCTTTCAAGGAAGTTTGCATAAGCACGCACCTGGGTTTCACGCCACGCTTGGTCGTTGAGCGCTAAAGCGCGGCTGGGAAAGACTTCGGCGATACGGATGACCCGACCGATGACCGCCACCACTGCCCAAAGGGAATCATCGCTACCGCGGCGACGTTCAGGAGCCACAAAATCCAAGTCCTGTCTCCATATCAGGGTGCAGAAACCGCTCTCCAGAACTTGCTCAAAGTTACCCCTAGCTGACTAAAGCTATGCGGCGGCCTTGATATCTGGTTCCTGCCTCACCGAGGCTCGTTTCACGCGGGGCTTTCGCACCGCGCCAGAGCGTTCCGCTCCACAAGCTGACACCGCGAAGCTCGCGGCCAAGTTTTCAAGATTCCGTGCGGCGTTATAATCCCGCCCCGCCTCATATCCACATTCATCGCAATGGAACAGTCGCTGCGACAGCACCCAGTTCCACGCAAAGCGCGCCGTACCGGACGCACGAGCAAAATGGGTCCGCTGCGCGTTCGTCGGGTCCAAAGCGATGCGATGGGCAATTAGCATGCCGCGGATTCTTCCACGGCACGCTTCACGCCATCTAGCAGCTTCTGGTTCTTGTGTGAGCGTGAACCATAGAGCCGCGCTGAAAACACCGTGATGATCTCTAAAACGTCCTTGGCGAGGTCTTCCTCGAAGCTCGTATCTTCACCTTGGTTGAGAATCACCACCTCGACGTTTTTGGCCTCGCAGACGGCAAACACCAATTCCGCCCCAAGGCGCAGCAGGCGGTCTTTGTGAGCAATCACCAATCGCCCCACGGAGCCGTCGATGATGGCTCCCAGCAACTTCTTCAAGCCCTTCTTGTGGTCATTCATGCCCGAGCCAAGATCGGACACGACCTCAAACGTCCAGCCTTGCCGAGCGCAATAAAGCTCAAGCACCTGCTTCTGGCGCTCCAAATCGTCCTTCTGGTCGTGACTGGACACGCGGGCATAGGCGATGGTCTTGCGGGCAGCATCACTGGCGGCACGGAATTGCTCAGGCCGTAGCTTGGCAAGATTGTAGCGCCGATGCCCGCCCGGCGTATGCTCCGCCACCAGTCGGCCTTCGGCCTCCCAACGCCGGAGCGTCGTGATCGACACCCCCAAAGCCTCCGCAGCTTCACCTATACCTACAAACCTCTCCATAATGTAGATATATGCATAGAATTATAGAGATTAAAAGATAGCTGTATCCAAGCCTCCTTGTCCTAGAGGACGAGGCTTCGTTCCACGAGCGCCTCATGTCCGAGGTAAAGACTGTTCAGCGAGGTATTTAAATCCAGATCGTGTTCGATACCGTGCG
>JAKAEC010000027.1 GCA_021818425.1 Pseudomonadota bacterium | reverse complement strand
TTTCTGTGCTGATGCCCGCACGGGCGTGGATGAGCATGCGGCGGAAGGCCGCAAGGTCCGGCGCGCCGGCGCCGAGCCCCTCGATGCGGCAACGGACCAGAAAGTCCTGATAGAGCACGCCAATGGTACGAAAGCCGGCTTCAGGATCAGCCAGAATCGCCTGCAATATGTGGTCCAGCCGGAGGCGCCGAGTCGCCTGCTCCTCGGAGCTGAGCGGTACCTCCTGCGAGGACGAGCTATTGTCCGCGCCGGACGGCCGGGCAGCCATCAACTGGCTGAGCAGATCGGGGGCGGCGGGCGGCAGGGAGCGCCGCTGCGGCTTGGGTGCTTCCGGCGGCGGCGCCGCCAGGATCACCTCGCGGGCGTTCTCCACCGCAGCCTCGGGCAACGGCAGCAGCCGCGGCGCGGTGTTGCGTGGCTGGGTGATGGTGGGGCCGATGCGCAGGCCCAAGGACCGCCGCGAAAGGGCCGGGCCGAGCGCCAGGAAGTGCCCGCGTTCGAGGTCGCGGAACGCCTCCGCTTGGCGCCTCGTCCGAGACCTCCCCGGCGACGGCCGGGGCAAACGATTGGGCCTCATCCACCACCACAAGCATCGGGTGCCAATGGTCACGCTCTGCTTCGAACGGGCCGCCGAGAAAGGCCGCGGCGCGTCGCCGAACGAGCTGCCAGACGTCGAGGCGTTCCAAAGGGTAGCCAGCGCGGCCAGACGCGGCGCGGTGAAGGTAATGGTCTGCATGACATTAGAATAGCTGGGTGGGGTCAGTACTTGGCAGCTAAGAGAGGTTAGGTCATGACGGCAATACATATCTCTGCTATTCAAGAGTGATGCCATTGCTAGAGCACGCTGCGCCCAATGAGGGAGCCTCCGCCAACCTGCCCGTCTGTGTCGCGGCACTTTATAAGTTTGTTCTCTTTGAAGATTGCACGAAAATTCAAAAGGATTTGATAGAGCTTTGCCACGCGCATGGCGTGAAGGGCACGCTGATTCTCGCACGCGAAGGCATCAATGGTACCATCGCCGGATCTGATGAGGCGATGGGGCGAGTGTTATCCCAGATCAAGCAATTGCCGGGTTGCGCGAACATCGAGGTTAAATTTTCCCGCGCACAATCACGACCGTTTCGTCGGATGAAGGTCCGGATCAAACGGGAGATTGTCACGATGGGTGAGCCGAACATCGATCCGCTGGTCAACGCGGGCCATTATGTTTCGCCACAGGACTGGAATGCTCTGATTTCCGAGCCAGGAGTTATTCTGATTGACACACGCAACAACTATGAGGTGGCGGTTGGCAGCTTCGCAGGCGCCATCAACCCGCAAACACGAGCGTTCCGTGAATTTCCTGCTTGGTTCCGTGCCGAGCGCGATAGGCTACTTGGTGAAGGCACGCCACCGAAGGTCGCGATGTTCTGTACGGGCGGCATTCGCTGCGAGAAATCGACTGCCTTTCTCGCGGCAGAGGGATTGGAAGAAGTGTACCATCTCCAAGGCGGCATCTTAAAATATCTAGAAACCATTCCGCCAGAGCAAAGTCTTTGGGAGGGTGAGTGTTTTGTGTTCGACCAGCGCGTCGCAGTGGGTCACGGTCTTGAGTTGGGCAAACATGGCTTGTGTTACGCTTGTCGTCGTCCTGTGAGCGAGGTCGACCGTTTATCGCCGCTTTTCGAGGAAGGGGCGAGTTGCCCTGCCTGCCATAGCGAACGTACTGATGAGCAGCGCGCCGGCTATAGAGAGCGTCATCGGCAGGAGAAGCTCGCGGGCGAACGAGGAGATGAGCATATCGGCGCTGTTCTGGCCTCGCAGCATCAACAGGATTCGAGAGGCTAGTAAAAATCCCGATCCATGTTTGACTTGGGTAGATTTTGGATCGGCAGCTTTTCTCCCGAATTGCCTGAAAGTGTTCGGACCGATTTCGGGCCAGAACCAAAATTGTTCATTTTGGTACCAAAATTCCTCTCCGGCCATCTTGGCCAATAGGAGAGAACGATGGACGCATTCAGAATGCTATCCTGAGCTCAAAGAACACCTCCTGGAATGCAGGCAGAAAGCTTGGGCTAAACGGACGTTGAAGCCGCAGCAGGTGTAGGCTATCCGGCTCTGGCTTGGTCACCAGGAGCGACTGCGCGACCGGGCTCTGTTCGACTTGGCCATAGATAGAAAATTGCGCGGCTGCGACGTAGTAAAGATCAGGATCGGGGACATCGTGAGTGACGGTGACATTAAGGCGCGGCCGTCATCGCCCCGCTGGATGCTCCACCTCAACCTAATGATCGCCTGCGGAAGGCTACGCAAAGCGGGTCTCCATGGAAGGCCAAATAAGTGCGTGCTTTGGCACAAGATGCCGGCCGACGCGTTTTGCCGGCTGCGAGCGGGATCGAGATCCGAGGCATGCTTGTCCAAGAGCCAGCGGATGAAACGAAAGTTTTCTACGAGCGTGTCGGCTTTGAGCGATCACCGATTGACCCATTGGTGCTGACGGTTACCCTGATAGACCTGTAGGGGGCGCTGTAGCGAACAAAACGGTCGTTAGGTGCCGTTCTATGCTCGCCTGATGGCGGTTACCCGAAGAAGATGTTAGGTGCTGCCTCGCGATTAACTCAGGAATACGAGAAATGCTGGCAATGATCCAACCAAGCGCAATGTTCAAGGATAATCTTCAGAAATTGCCGGCTATCGATGGCGTGCAGCGTATCGACCTCGTCGATGAGAAGGGCACAGTAGTAGCCAGTATCGAGAATCGGCCGGGAAAGAAGGGCTCGCTAGCAGTCTACCAGTATCTAAAGTTGGTCTTTGGTACCCTGGATGCGAAAGCGGCCGAGCATGGCTTGGCGGTGTTCGGCGAGCATACAGCCGATGCACGCAACCGCCCTGGCGCGCATCCGAATATCGACCGCCTGTTCGCGATCGCTGTAGGCAGCACTCAGCTGTGCATCGAACTCATCGCCGCCGACTCTTGATTTGGTTGCCGTGCGGCCATGATGGTCGTTCCGATGGTTGACGAGCTTTTTCTGTACGCGGAAATGTCGGACGTTGTGATCCCCACGCCAGTTGGCGAATTATTGCTCACCGAAATAATCGCGTTTACTTAAGTAAAAATAGATGTGGTTAGAGACCCATGAGCCGTTCATCGGCGCTGAAAGTGGGCTGAAATGACCCGATTGGGAGCTTGAGGGGGCGTTCTGAAAGCCGCCAGACCCTCGTGTCGGTTCGGCCGAGCGTTCTAAGCGCAGGAGTGCTTTGCGTGCGCAGGCATTCCCATTTCGCGCGGCGTCGGCCTAATTCTCCGCTCACGAAGCGCAAACCGCATCAATGGGGAGAGCCGGATGCAACACACCACACTCAGCTTGCGGCACGGCCTTCTCGCGCTGGCGGTCATGGCTGTTTGGGGTAGTAATTTCGTGGTCATCCGGCTCGGGCTGGACCAGTTCCCGCCCTTCCTATTCGCCGGATTGCGCTTCACCTTCGCTGCTTTGCCCGGTATTTTGCTACTTCCCCGGCCAAATGTAACCTGGCTGAACCTTGCCGCGTATGGGCTTCTGATCGGCGCCGGGCAATTCGGCCTGCTGTTTCTCGCGATGGACGGGCATATCTCCCCTGGTCTGGCTTCACTGGTTATCCAGGTTCAGGTGTTCTTCACTATCTTTTTCTCAATGGCGCGCAGCGGTGAGCGGCTACGCGGGTTCCAGATCGCCGCCTGCCTGCTGGCGGTCGCGGGCATTGCGGTGATCGCGGCGCACGTCAACGGCCACACGACGCCGTTCGGCCTAGCTCTAGTGGTGCTTGCGGCCGCCTGCTGGGCAACTGGCAACATCGTCGCACGCGAAGGCCAACCGGACAATTTTCTGGCCTACGTGGTTTGGGGCAGCCTGTTTTCCGCGCCCCCCTTGCTTGTTCTGTCGCTGGTGGTGGACGGCCCGGGGGCGATCGGCCACGCCCTCAGCCATGCCACGCTGGGAGGCTGGGTTGCCCTGGCGTGGCAGTCCCTCGGCAATAGCTGGTTTGGCTATGCCAGCTGGGGGTTTTTATTGGCGCGCTACCCCTCCGCAACCATTACCCCCATGGCGCTGCTCGTGCCGGTCTTCGGTATGGGAACCGCGGTGCTTTGGCTTGGAGAACCAATGCCGGCATGGAAGCTTGCCGCGGCGGTACTGGTGATCCTGGGCCTTGCAGTGAGCGTGTTCTATCCGCGCCTACATAGGGCCTGGCTAATTGCCGCGCCGTAGCCGCGCCGCCTCGTAGGCTAAATGGTTGTCCGTCCCCTCTATTTGTCGAAAAACAAGAATATGCGCCGTCAGTGTCGGGGATGGCATAGGCAATGAGGTGGCTCAGCCTTGGGAATAAGGCGCCTCGCAGTTAGCGGCAGGCTCAAGAAACCAGATATGTTTGACTCAAAAGTCAAAATTTGTGACCCCTCCATCGCCTTAACGCAACGAGCGACCAGATGGCCTCAACGAGACCAAAAGGCCACGCACCTTGAAGGAAGCCATACACGGAACCGAGAGCGCATGAGGCGGCAAAACCGAGTATAAACCAATGACTTCGCTGCTCTAACGCGTAGCACACGAGCATTGCGGAAACGGCAAAAAGGCCGAAAAGGGTCAGGGTATCCATGGCGACAAAGTCGCACATGAATCTTGGAAAGCGCAATGTAGAGTAAAAAAACAAGGCTTCCGGCGCAAATGTGAAAACATTTCAGAATAAATTCCTATATGCTTCAGAATAATAGCCTTTGCAGATGGAAAAACATTGCGTACTTTGTGCTCGTGGCGTGGCGTAAAACCTGCCGCTCCCGATTGTGGGAGTTGCCGGATGCTGAACTTCACTTTCAGCCGCCACTTCCGAATTCGAAGTAGACGAAAAAACATCTTCGAAAAAGTTATGCTGAACAGAGTTTGGATGACGTGCCTGGGCAGCCTCCTGGCCCAGCGGCGTCGGCAAAGTAATGAAGATTGGCAGGGACTGATGAAGGGACTCAAACCATAGTCGAGAGGAAGCCAATCAGCGGATTAATGACGCTTATGCCGGGATGAATGAGCTGCGGGATCGAGCTTTCAGCGTGTGGAGCAGCCCATTAGTGACATAAAATTTGGGCTTATGACCGCAAAGCGTGGAATGGGCCGCGCGGTTGAAATTGGCAAGTTGGTACAAACCTTAAAACAGAGGTGCCTCTTAGGGGCTCGTATTTATGGAGGATAATATTACGCCATGAACAGTAAAATAGTGGTCGTCCGCACCGAAAATCCTGACATTTTTCTGGTTGCTGTCACCGATCTTGATTCGCACGAACAGGCCGGGAATTTTCGCGAGATTATTGGAATGTTTCCACGTGAACACGCCAACATCATCGCCCACGGAGAGGGTAAGCGCCGTGATCTGCCAGTAATATTGAACTGGTCGTAGCTGTTCTTCAAAAACTCAAGAAACTCGCTCCAAATGGCTGGTCTTTCTCTGTGATCATCGCCAACAATTGAGATCGTTGCCGAATGTTACGCCGCGACGAGTCGGTCCCGAATGGCCCACAGCAGTTCTTCCGACTTCACCGGTTTGCTAAGCACGATGCTGCCAGGAGGCGCGAGGTCGCTGTGCCTGGCGACGCCGGTGAGGACGATTGCAGGCACCTCAGTAGCGAGCGCAAGGCGTATGGCCATGATGGTCTCTACCCCATTCACGCCGCCTTGTAGGCAATAATCAGAAATGATTAGGTCGGGTCGAACAGTGCCCGCGCTGATCAGCGTAGATGCTTCCGCGCCGCTTGCAAGTGCAAAAACGCGGTATCCCTCTGTCGTTAACAGCCATTCAAGTGCCTGACGTAAAGCCGGATCGTCGTCGACGACGAGGATCTTGTTGTTTGTCGAATTACCGGCGGGCAGCTCTGGTGAAGCAGTCTCGCCAGGCCGCGCTGAGGGCTCCGGCGCTAATGGCAACTCAATTGCAAAGGTCGAGCCTCGCGCAAGTTGCGAGTGCACGCCGATCTTATGACCAAGTAACTTCCCCAACCGCTGAACAATTGCGAGCCCAAGGCCGTGGCCGCCGCGTGTGGCTCCCTCGCCGACCCTTTGATGCTCTTCAAAGATTCGGGAGAGATCCTGCTCCGCGATGCCGGTGCCGGTGTCATGAACCTCAATGCGTAGTTCGTTGCCACGCCGCCGGCATCCAAGCAGTATTCTGCCTTTATCGGTATAACGGATCGCATTGGACAAGAGATTGCGTACTATCTGCTCAAGCAGAAGTGGATCGCTACGCACGTAAAGCCGCGAGTGAACATAGCGCCACTGAAGCCCTTTTGCCTTTGCGTGCATTCGATACTCTTCCTCAAGTCGACTGAGTAGTTCGTCAATTGCAAAGTCCACCAGTTGCGGCTGAATGGAACCAGCTTCGAGTTGGCTGAGATCGAGAAGCCCGTTCATTAATCCAGACATGCTTTCGACAGCCTCCTGGGCGCGCGAAAGCCAATCGACCGTCGGGGTGCCGTTTGTGGCGGCCCGGCGCAACATAAAGAGCAGCATTGCCAAGGTCTGAAGGGGCTGGCGCAGATCGTGGCTGAGCATGGCAAGAAGACGCGACTTAGCCAGCGAGGCATGCTCAGCCGCCGCTGCCGCCGCTGCTGCAACGCGTGACGCTTCCTCGGATCTGCTTCGTTCTATGAAGCCCGCCGCTAGGTGCTTGTATAGATCCAACTGCGCCAAATCGGCATCGCTTGGCCTGTGCGGCGACCGAAAATGTGCCGAGATCATCCCTAGGGGAGTGCCTGAGCGGCCAATTATAGGGACCGAAATGACGGCACGATAGCCTGCCGAGCGGGCAATGGGGCGGAACGGCTCGTAGGATACGTCGCGCTCGATATCTTCTATCACAATGGTCTTGCTGGCTCGCAACGCCCGGCCACAGGCGGAGTCGTCCTCATAAGAAACCTCACGAAAGAATTCAAGGAAGTCCTGCCTAAAGCCGCGTTGGGCGACGATGTGGAGTATTTTTCCTGCTGCATCGATGACCTGAACATTCCCCATATCCGCGCCGATGAGCTCAATCGATACCGCAAGTACCTCCTCTAGCCCCTCACGCAGCGAGCGCGCCTGCCACAACCGCGAGCCCGCTTCCGCGAGGCGGGCCATGGCTTGCACCTCGCCGTCCGCCGAAGCCCTGTTTCCATGCGAGATCACAGCGTCACCTGATCCATAATCGTTTTTTATCGCAATCTTAGGATGAAAGGTCCATGACTGAGATCAAAAAATCTATTGTTTGTTGAACACGAAGGAAGTCGCTTGAATGTCGTAGCAAAACCATGGGACGGCAGGTCATCCAGCCGGCCATGCCGTTTCAAGAAGACTGATACGAGCGTCCACTTACGGCCGGTGGCGGCGGGAGAGCTGTTCAATACAGACGAATAATTCGGTCGGAGAAAATGGCTTTCTTAGTACAGGCACTCCTAGTTGATTCGCGGCAGCAAGCATTTGATTCGTAACGTTGGCTGTCATAAGGATCGCTTGGATAATGTTTCTCGCGTGCCGAAGCTGAGCGATAAGTTCTAGCCCACAAATATCCGGCATGTTGATGTCGGTAATTAGGACGCCATTGTCATCTGGCTTCACATCACGCAGAAAGGCTGCGCCAGAAGAATAATGGAACGCTTTAAAGCCGTAGCTTTCGAGCAAGAGACAGAGAGATTCTCTAACGCCTTTGTTATCATCAATAACGTAAAACATTTACAGTATTGTGCGCTTCCGTCCGGTTGAGCGGGAGCGTATCCCCCGCTTCCATCACTGGGAAGGAAGGAATTCTCTCAGCCATTGGCGCTCATGCAGCATGCCAATGATTTGTTATCGTAGAATGGGAATTAGAAATCGCCTAATAAATTTCAGGTTTCAAATATTTATTTTATAATTTGCATAGGTTTTACCCTAATGGGTATTGGTACTTGTTTGGTTTGAGTACTGCCGGATGTCCCAAGGCGACGTTGGAGGCTCCGCCCACCGACCATCAAGAATCGTCAGACTTTCCCGTAAGATATTGTTACACAAAGCAAGGCGTTCAGAAAATTTCTCCGATCAAGCGGCTACTGCGGGCAGCGCCCGATAGAGGATCGCCCGATGCACTCCGAATAGGCGGGCAGTCGTAGCAACTGGCTTGCCTTCCTGGCCAGTGAGTTGCCGGGCGAGGGCGATCTGCTCGGCTGAAAGGGAGGGCGAGGTCCGAGCGGTACTCCGCGCACCCTCGCCGCCGCTATTTGGAGCCGAAAATGACTGTCGGTTGCTGCGCCCAGAAGAAAGGGTTTTGTGGATACCTCCACGTAAAATAGGTGACAAGGGCATCCCCGGCCAAAGCCCTGTCTACTTTCCTGAAAACCAGACGGCCCCTGCAGGCGCAAAAAATCGCCGACCGGATTCGTCATTTTGTTGATACAAACGAGGCGCTCTCCATTGCTGAGGTAATTTCGGCCACGCCGCCAAGATCGCGCGGCACGTATCAACCTGATCCGGAGCGGCGCAAGGAAGTCGAGGATACGGCGATGAAGATCGTTGAATATCACTTCAAGAAACTGAAATATCGTGTCCAACTGGTTCCTGAATTAAATCTTGGCTACGATATTATCGCAACCCAAGCAGATTCTGTTCTCTGTGTTGAGGTCAAGGGGAGATCCGACACTACGGTCATAGCGGACTTCACATTCAATGAATTCGATAAAATCAAGTTGGAGCAGAAAGGGAAATTCACGGACGGTAGTTGCCGCATCTATATCGTTACCGATGCTCTGAATGAGAACGGTGGCGCCCGGCTTCATCACTTCTGGTGCGTTTGCCCGACACCAGATGATAAGAAACGAAGCGATGAACCTGAATGGCGGGATGTAAACAGCTCTCACGTGCTTAAGCTTAAAACGTTGGAAGCCGCACGGGGTAGCCTGTAAACGCCGGTGCCGTTGATTTCCACGGAAAATTGTTGGGGTAGAACGCCTCGAGGATTTATTGCGATTCCCGCCGGCCTCATTCGGCGCCTCCCAGTACTCAACGTCCGCTTCGGGGTGGCTGAGGGAGTAGTCTACGCCCAGGTTGGGTCGACTAGGGAATGGCGGCTTTTCTGGGATGACGGCCATAAAGCGGTCGGTCCGATTTCGGCCCGCTTCGTTCGGGGACTTTTTTCTAAGCCGGCATGAGACTGGCCCTCGTTCGTTTTATGTCGCGTTTCGGCGGCGCGCCGAACATGCGGGCGTACTCGCGGCTGAATTGCGAGGGGCTTTCATAACCCACCTCAAACGCCGCTGCCTCGACATTGACGGCGTGCGAGATCATCAGCCGGCGCGCCTCCAGCAGGCGAATCTGCTTCTGATATTGCAATGGCGTCAGCTCCGTCAGCGCTTTGAACTGGCGGTGGAAGGATGATGGGCTCATCTGCGCGATCGCGGCGAGGTCCTCGATGCGCACCGCCTCGGCGAAGCGCTCGCGCAAGGTCGAGATGGCACGCATCACGCGCTGTGGCGGCGCGTTGGCCAGAGACATTCTCATCACCTCACCGCCATGAGGGCCTGTCAGGAGCCAGTAGCAGATCTCGCGCATGATAAGAGGGTAGAGCGCCGGTATCGCCGTCGGCCTGTCGAGCAACTGCACCAGGCGGAGCGCGCAATCGGCCAGCGGGCCTTGGAAATCGGTCACAAACACGCCGCGGCCAACGGTGCCGCTGGGCTTGGGCGGCGCCTCCAACCCTGCCGCGACGCTGCGCATAATCGCCATGTCGAGCCCGAAGGCTAGAACGAGGCAGGGCTTATCGGGGCTGGCCTCGATGACACGCCCAGACGAAGGAACATCGACGCCGACGACCAGCGCTTCACCCGCTTTATATTCCAGCCGGTTCTCGCCGAACGTCGCCCATTTGGCCCCTTGCGCCACGATACACATGGCCGGCCTGGACAGCCTGTGCGCGGGCGGCTTCGGGTGGTTTGAACGGAGGATGACAAGATCTTCGATCGGCGTCCCGTAGGGGCTCGTGCCCACGTGGCGATCCGTATAACGCCGCATCGCCGCCGCCAATTGCTCCGGCATGCCGGTTTCCTTCCGTGTTTCTCAGTCATCAATTGGGAATGCGAGCAGGAATAGGCAAGAAACAGAGGAATTTCGGCATTCCTTTTGCTGGCCTCTTGGTGTCCATGATCATCTCCTCCGAAACATGAAATTCAATGGAAAGCCAGGTCATGTCAGACAACAAGATCGCCATCGTCACCGGCGGTAGCCGCGGGATTGGCCGCAATACGGTGCTCTCCCTCGCCAGGCGCGGGGTAAGCTCGATACTCACTTACAATACCAACCGCGTGGAAGCGGACAAAGTGGTGGCCCTGGCCACCGTGGCAGGGGCACGAGCCGTGGCCTTGCAACTCAATACCGGCGATGCGGGCAGCTTCGACGGTTTCGTGGAACGCCTGCGGGCGGCATTGGCCGGATGGGGGAGCGAGCGGTTCGATTATCTCGTCAACAATGCCGGCACGTCTTCCAATACGGGTTTCGCGCAGATGTCGGAAGCGGAGCTGGATCAGCTCTATAACGTCCATTTCAAGGGCGTGTTCTTTCTCACGCAAAAATTGCTGCCGTTGATCAATGATGGTGGCCGGATCGTGAATGTCTCTTCCGGGTTGGCCCGCATGGCCATGCCCAACCGCATTGGCTACGGAACGATGAAAGCCGCCGTCGAATCGCTCACCCGCTACATGGCGTTGGAGTTGGGGCCGCGCCGGATCGCCGTCAATGTCGTTGCTCCCGGTGCCATCGCCACCGATTTTTCTGGTGGCATCGTCAGAGACAATCCAGAGATGAACAAGCGGGTCGCCGACCACACGGCGCTTGGCCGCGCGGGCCTGCCCGAGGATGTCGGCCCGGTGATCGCCTCGCTTCTGTCCGAGGATTTCCGTTGGGTCAATGCGCAGCGCATCGAAGTCGCCGGCGGCATCGCCATTTAGCTGGAAGTGGCAAGTTCTAGCAGGAGAATTAAGACTGCTTTCCGATATTTTCATTCAAAAGCAGACCGACCGCGAACGGCCCGAAAAGTCGGGAAAGCGGGCATTACCAGTCGCCGGCCGGACTAGAAGCGCCGGACATCGTTGGTGGCCGCGTGTTGGGTGACCGCCCCAAGGAATATAGCAGAGCTTTTGGCGATGCGGGTATAGTCCCGCTGCGTGTGGCTGCGCAGGCCGCGCATCGCCATGTCTTCGCGCATGCGCTTGCGCAACGGGATGATGGAAACAGATTCAGGTTGGGTGGTGAAAATTGGAAATTCCTTTCAGGCAGAACGGGGACCCCCCTTGCCTGGGCATGATTCCATCTAAATTCAAGCAATTACATCGGCTTGATGTGTTACGTACCCGCCACAAGCTCCAGTCTCGCGGAGTGAGTTTTCGGTTGGACACAGCTTAGTAGTTCATTCGTAGAACTTGGTCCAATCAAACGCTGCATTTACTCATTTTGCCGCAGTTTATCAGAGTAAACAAACATCGTAAAAAATATCTTACGGATTACATGAGCAGCGCGGCCATGTTTTCTATAGATTCGATCATACCACTTATCCAAATCTAGGAATAATCTGACGCCTATTTCGGAATTTATCTCTTGGAACAAGTTGAGGTGCATTTTAGTAAAATTCAAGCTCAAATGCCAAGGAAAAGAGTATGTGGCTTAGCAGACCTGTAGCTTATGGGGATCGTGGAATGGTTGCGACGCCCCATTATTTGGGATCCGGTGCAGCATTAAACGTATTGCGCGATGGCGGTAATGCAATCGATGCTGCAATTACTGCGGCTGCGACACTCGGAACAGTACTTCCGCATATGACCGGAATCGGGGGGGATGCTTTTTGGCTCATATATGACGCGAAGTCGAATTCCCTGCATGGAATTGATGGCAGTGGCCCAGCGGGACGGAATGTCAGTCCAGGGAGGTTTGATCGAAGCCAGGGTATTCCAGAGCGGGGCGCGGCGTCCTCGCTTACTGTTCCGGGCGCGGTGGATAGCTGGCGGTTAGCTCATAGCCGCTTTGGATCTTTGCCGCTCAAACGCCTTCTTGAGCCCGCGATTGACTATGCGCGCGAGGGCACTCCGGTAACCGCGGGTATTGCAGGGTGGATTCGTGCCAGTAAGCCGGCTCTTTTGGATGATCCAGGCTCAAGCGCGATATTTTTAAAAAACGGGGGAGAGCCTAAGCAGGGTGACAGACTGTTTCAGCATGCATTGGCAAAGACGCTGACAGATATTGGTACGCATGGATGTCGCTTCTTCTATGACAAGACAGCGCTGGATATCACGAATTATCTGCAAAGCCGTGGCGGTATGCTTAGCGTGGAAGATTTTTCGAAATATCAGGCCGAATGGGTCGATCCGATTTCTGTAAAATACAGGAACTATGAAGCTTTTCAGTTGCCCCCTCCGTCGCAGGGAATTGCCGGTCTGATGATGCTGAATTATTTGCAGCACACAAACATTTCAGAGCATGAATACGATTCACCCGAGTATTATAATCTCCTGTTAAACGCCATCCGGTGGGCTTTGGAGCGGCGGGACCGATGGCTCACCGACCCAAAATTTCTTGATATTCCCATTAAGCAGTTGCTTGATTCACATGAAGCTGAGATAGCGGTGAGGGGTGGAATGGCGACGCCTGAGGCGCCGCCGATGGAGAATCGGCTAGGTAAAGACACGGCCTTTATCGCAACGGCGGATGCTGACGGTAACGCGGTTGGGTTGGTACAAAGCCTTTACTACGACTTCGGCGCTGCCGTCCTCGACCCAGAAACCGGTGTTCTGCTTCAAAATCGTGGCGCTGGGTTCTCGCTTGACCCGTCCCACCCAAACGTGTTGGCACCCGGCAAGAAGTCAGCAACAACCTTGATGGCTGGAATGCTGTTTCGTGATGGCAAGCCTTACATGGTTCATGGCACTCAAGGTGGTGACGTTCAGGCGCAGACCAACGCTTCACTGGTTACCCGCGTTGTCGATTTCAATCTTAATGTACAACAAGCGATCGAGGCTCCCAGGATTCTTTTTGGTCGTTCCTGGGGAGATGCTGCGGATCAGCTATTAATTGAAACGCGTGCGGGCGATTCAGCGTCGGATATGGTATCGCCCGAAGGGCGCAAGGCAACGGGTGTAGCCTGGCCACATCCAAGAATGGGTACTGCACAAGCGATCCGTCTTAGCAATTCTGGCAATTCATTTCTAGAAGGTGGCGCCGACCCGCGAGGCGAGGGCATTGCCCTAGGATTCTAGCCTCCACAAACCGGAAGAAAAATAATGGATATTCTAATCAAAAACGTCCACATCTCATCGAGGCCAGACCCAGTTGATATTGGAATTGAAGCTGGTCGAATTGTTGGCATTGAGTCGAATATTACAGCTGAAGCTGGGTCGGTGATCG
Organism: Pseudomonadota bacterium; assembly: GCA_021818425.1. Lineage (GTDB taxonomy): Bacteria > Pseudomonadota > Alphaproteobacteria > Acetobacterales > Acetobacteraceae > Acidocella. The sequence continues at coordinate 11,945 of JAKAEC010000027.1, read as the reverse complement.
ATGCGGGTGGGCGTGCTGCGCTGCCCAGCTTTCTGGAACCGCATCTCCATCTGGAAAAAGCTCTGCTGCATAGGAGAATGCCAGCCCGCAGCGGCACGCTTGAAGAGGCGATCCGAATCACCGGTGTCCTCAAGGCGCGGCAGAATCGTGAAGATGTTCTTGCTAGATCACGTCAAGTTCTGGACATGGCTTTGCGTGCCGGCACCACGGCGATTCGTGTTCATCCAGACGTTGACATTATTCAAGGGTTGATTGGTGTTGAAACGGCACTTACCCTTCGAGAAGAATATCGCGATCTGCTCGATCTTCAGATCGTGGCCTTTCCACAGGAAGGTATCTTAAAATCACCAGGCACGGTCGAGTTAATGGAAGAGGCGATGCGTATCGGCGCCGATGTTGTTGGCGGGTGTCCATATAACGAGTTGTCTCGCGAAGATACGGAAAAACACATAAATTTCGTGTTTTCTCTGGCGCAGAAATATGGCGTTCCGGTTGATATGCACGCAGACTTTGCAGACGATGCAGGCGATGCACGCTTTTCAACCGCCGAGTTTATAGCCAAAGAAACTATCAAAGCGGGATACCAAGGCAGGGTTTCTCTGGGTCACGTCACAAGCCTGGCATCACTCAAACCGGCAGAGGCTGAGCCGATTCTCGAAGCTTTGCACGAGGCAGATATCCATATCGTAACGTTGCCTGCCACGGATCTATATCTCGGTGGACGTCACGATTCTTGTAACCAACGCCGATGCTTAACGCCGGTAAGACGTCTCCGCGAAGCGGGCGTAAATGTCACGTATTCGTCGAATAATATTAGAAATGCATTTACGCCATTTGGTAAGGCCGATCCTTTGCTCATCGGCAATTTCTTGGCCCATGTCATTCAATTCGGTACGCCTGAGCATCAGAAGTCTGTGCTTGAAATGGGTACCTACGGTGCGGCGCGCGCAATGGGCATCTCTGAAGGCTATGGCACTGCCGTGGGTTGTCGGGCCGACATTGTAATCCTTGATACTTTTGATGTTGATGATGCCCTGCTCGATATACCGCCAAGATTGTGGGTAATCAAAAATGGGCGTGTTACCGTAACGACCGAGCACAGATGCGAGATTCATCGCTAAAGGAAATCATTATGAGCAGTGAAACTGGAGTTAAATCAACACAAGGTCTGTATAAACTTCCTGTAGAAATTATCGCTTCATTGCTTGCGGTAACGACGATTTTTATTTCCATGCCGCCATTTAATTTGCCGCCATGGGCAATATTTATCGGCTGGGCCGGAACATTCGCGGCGGGGGGGCCCACACCGACCGTCTTGCGTAAAATTTGGCCGGTGATGCCCATTGGCTCACTAACCGCGCTGATCATTGTTTTGCTCACAACATATGTCTCTCACTACTTCACGGGACATGAATTCCTGATTGCGGAGTGTGTGATCCTATTTGTTGGCAACGGCGCGCAAATGCTGTTAGCGCGTATACCAGCATTGGGGCTAACATTCATTCCTGGAATGTTCTTCGGATTTGCGTCTTATTTCGCAACCTTTTTTGGAGGATTTGGGCCTACCCCACATAATCCTTTCGCTGCTTTCGTGGCAGTTGTACTGATGAATGCTCTTGGCCCTGTCTACGCGTATCTTACAGCTAAGCTGAGTGCGCCGCACTAGCAGCTTTTAGATATCAATTTTTAAAATATTAAAAGAGATGAGGGATAGGGAACGTCATGTCACACGTGATCTATAATAGTTTTGCTACGCCAAAATCTTGGAAATTTTGGACGATATCGCTATTTGCCGTGGGGGCGCAGCTTGTCTTTCAGACGCCAGCCTTTGCACAGACTGTTCAAAGTTATAAGAATCCGCAGGCTTTATCTCCCATTCAGTCCATCGCGGCGCGACTCGCCAGTGATGGAGTCTATTTCAATAGTAGATATTTGGGTGAATTTGCTGCAAATCCTACTGGCGGACAGCGGCAAGGTTCAGATTTTGCTGGGGAACTCAACTTTGGCGCGACAGCTGACCTTGGTCGCATCGCGGGGATTCAAGGCGGATCTTTGAACATTCTTTTCACTGCAAGAAACGGTCGAAATCTCGCGGGAGATACAATTAACAGCAGTGTACCAGTACAACAAATTTACGGTGACGGTCAGACCTATCAGCTAACACTGTTCACGTATAATCAGAGTTTATTCGACAATAAGTTGCAGGTTTCTCTTGGCCGGACAGAACTTGCAAACTCTTTCCTGCAGTCGTCTCTGTACTGTAATTTCCAGTCAAACGCCCTATGTGGGCGTCCATATGCTCTCGGAAAAGATACATCGACGTCGTTTTATCCGTTAGCTGTCTGGGGTGCGAATGCTCAAATTAACCCATTGCCGCGGTACTATCTAAAAGTTGGAATCTATCAATCAAATCCAACTCTAAATCCACAGACTTCCCATGGGTTTGACTGGAATATCAGTAAGTCAAATGGATTTTTGGTTCCTATTGAGCTTGGTTATGCATGGCATCCAAATGGGGGTGAGGCAGAAAACCGATACGATATTGGCGTAATTTTCGATCGGACTCACTACACAAATCCAATTTATGACGCGCAAGGTCAATCATATCTTCTCAATAACACGTCGCCGGCACCTGAATATGGCCGAGTAGCCGTTTATGCGCAGGCGCAGCAAATGGTCTACCAGGATGCCTCTGCACCTGATCGTAACGCCTACGCGTTTGCCGCGGTTTTGTTCGGCGCTTCGGGCGATAAGCAGACTGCACGCTATGGTGGCGAGGTGGGGTTTGTCGACAATGGTCCATTTTCATCGCGCCAGCATGATAGCTTCAATGTTGGCCTTGGGCTAATTCATTATGGGAATAACTATATTAATTCTCTATATGATGTGCGGCTTGCGGATGGTGGCACGCAGCGTCCATATCAAAATCTGATTATGGCAGAGATCAACTACAATATCCAAATTAACAAATGGGCCGCTGTTCAGCCAAACCTTCAGTACGTAATTCATCCAGACGGTCTTGCTGGATCGACCTATCCGCAGGCTAATCTGCCCAACGCGTTCGTCGTTGGCATTCAATTTTCAGTTGACATCGGCAAGGCGTTCGGGTTTGATCTGAATTAACTTAATAACTCGAGCAGCCCAATAAATCTAGGCCGCGATATGTCCCAGAGACAACGTCAGTGGCCTAGATAAATAAATGTTGGTGCTGCAATTATCTTTCGGTGGTGGAGAATACCGGATATGCAGGAAGGCGGTTGCAAACCATGATAAGATCGCACTTCCAAAAGCGGACTTTTATTCCCCGTATTTGCGCGTTACCTGAGGTACAATGAAATGTGTTCGCGGATCACCCGCCCAGACAAGAGTTCGATTCTAAAGAAAGATACGAATCCGCAACCGCCTAAATCTATTCACATAAGCCAGATTCAATTTCAGACAATTCTGAATAATATCCCAGATCAAGCGTGGCTTAAGGATGCGTCCGGGCGATATCTTGCGGTAAACAACACTTATGTAGCGGCTTGCGGCCTGTCTGAAGACAAGATCATTGGTCATACAGCTGCGGATGTTTGGCCAGCTGAGATCGCCGCACAATATATGCGGACTGACCAGCGAGTTCTGTCATCTGGACGGCAATGGCTTTTTGAGGAACAGCGGGTGCGTCGAGTTGGCAAGATGGCCACGTTTCAAACCATAAAGGCTCCTGTGCGAGATTATGATGACGTGATCATTGGTACGACGGGAATCTCTCGGGATGTAACACGCTATAAGGCCATTCAGACGCAGTTGTTAAAGCAGCGTGAACGGTCGAATAAGTTGCGGATAGAACTTCAATCCGTGCAGGATGCAGAGCGCACGCGTATTTCCAGAGAACTCCATGATGATCTTAGTCAGAACCTCTCAGCCCTGCGTTTGGGGCTGGATTGGCTTGAAACAAGCCTTCCTTCTGATCGATCAGTTCTTTTAGACAAAATTCAGAAGCTCCGCGAAATCACGGACTCGACTATGCAGCAGATGCGAAGGATCGCGCTTGAACTCAGGCCGGCGATTCTGATTGATCTCGGTTTGCGCGTCGCAATCCAGCATGTTATGGTAACAACTGTTGAGCTTGGTGCCGGAGCGCTGGATATTCAACTTGAATTTGATGTTGATGAAGATGCATTCGACCAGGATATAAAGTTTGTGTTTTTCCGCGTGTTCCAGGAGGCTTTAACAAATGTAAGGCGGCACGCAGCTGCCAAAACTGTGCTGGTTAGGATCTATGAAACACGGAAAGATCTCTTTCTTGTTGTTGAGGATGATGGACGTGGCATGGATTTAGCCGAGGCGGCGGAATTGCGTCCTGGGCTGGGCATTCTTGGAATGGAGGAGCGCGCAAGACTCCTTGGAGGACAGTTTAACTTGCTTAGTAAACCAGGTGAGGGCACGCATCTTACACTACGCGTTCCTAAACGCCGTTCCTCGAGCCACGCGAAATAAGCGATGATTTCGGTTGCGCTTGCAGATGATCATAAGCTTTTCCGTGATGGCTTACGACAGATAATAGATATTCAATCTGATATGAAAGTGGCTTGGGAGGCAAAAGATGGATTGGAAACGATTGCTTTACTAAAAAAGTCAGATTGTAATGTTTTGGTTATGGATCTTTTGATGCCTCGGCTGGGTGGTAGCGAGTTGATTTCTAAAGCGGTGCAAATTCGGCCGAATCTTCCGCTCATAGTTTTGTCAATGTACGATGAAAAGCCATATGTTCTAGAATCAATAAGAGCGGGAGCTTCTGGATATATTACAAAAACAAGTCCATCCGTCGAATTGCTCGATAGCATCCGCCATGCATCCCGTGGCGACTTTTTTCTATGTTCCGCAGTTTCCATGTACATGAAAGATATTTTGAAGAATTCGAACGTGCAGCCTCTGCATACAAAGCTTACCAGGCGTGAGGATCAGGTTTTTCGTTTGCTTATCGCAGGCAAGCGTGTGAATGAAATTGCACAAAGTTTGTGTCTGAGTCAAAAGACGGTGAGTACCCATAAGGCCAGTGTCCAGGAGAAATTGCAGGCGCCGTCGCTCCCGGATCTAGTCAAATACGCGCTCAAGCATGGTTTGGCATTGAATGATACACTGTGAGTAATCGACGCGTTGCTTTGAAATTTATATCATGGAGGCTGCTCGACCATACTGAGCGGCGGCGGGCTTAGAGCGTTGCTGCGTGGCATTGCCCATCTACTCCGAGTGGGTTGAACGTCTGCTCTCGGGGAAGGCCGTTGGCTTTGGGAACGGCAAATTGGGGCGCTTAGCCGTATAGGCTAATGCCGCTGAGTGACTGGTTCTGGGATCAGGCGTATCGTAGCACTATGCCGGGGTGGGGGTCGTCATCTGCCGGTGCGACTAACCGTAACCAATGGCAGCTTACTCTCTCTGCCCGCCACATAGCGGACGGGCCGCTTTCGGCCCGCTTCTACTTTTGAGCTATCCTTTGTTCAATACCGAAAGGGGAGATTGCTGCCGATCCGGTTGCAGCAAAGGGACGCAACAATCGGACGTTCGCCTTTTGGCAAGGTTGGGCCTAAACTGCCTGTTCGTTATGTAGCAGGAAATTATGCTAAGCTGCCATTGGCCACCAGCGATGGCGCCGGCACATGAAACCCGTGCCCGACCGTAGGCAGGTGGAATGCGAAATCCAGAGACCGGTCATTCATAGGGATGCCGAGCGATAATGCGCTGCCATTTCTGATCGTTCTCGGTCTGGGCAGGGCTATCCGGATAGCAGACATCATTGTGCGATTATTTGAGCTCATTTTTGAAGATGGTGTTGAAAAACAAATGATTTCTTCTGTCGACCAGAAGTACCCCGTGGCTATGAGAAGCGCGGCACGCCCAAACATTGCCACGTGTTATAGTTTGTGCCAAAGACCTACCGATAATCTCTAAGCCGTCATCACGTGTGAGGTTCTCCTTTGCCTACTCGTCGCTTCTTAATTCGCCGTGGCGCCTTAGCCATTACTTCAGTTGCCGCGTTGAGCCTGGCAAGCAGCCGGTCTGCGGAGGCAGACACCATGATATCCAAACAAGTGGCTGCCTACCAAGACCAACCGAATGACGGAAAGCGGTGTTCCGCCTGCTGCATGTTTGTGCCTGGCGATCCCTCTCACTGCACCATGATTAGCGGCGTCATCAGTGCGCATGGCTGGTGCAAGTTCTGGGAGGCTGGCCCTAACGACACCTGTAGCTGATACTACGTGCGGCCGTGCCCTTATTCCTGCTTGGCGTGATTAACTTTCTCCAAGCGCCGTTCAGCGATTGAGCAACCAAACCACAAATGAAAGCACCAGACTAACGACGACGCAGCTCGTGATGGGGAAGTAAAACGAAGAACGTTCGCTGCGAATAGAGATATCCCCAGGGAGATGCCCAAGGCCAAGCCTGCCAAGCCACGGCCATAGCAGACCGGCAGCAAGCAAGAGGGCGCCTAGGACAATTACGAAAAGCCTCATGGTGCTTTCTTATCACGAATTGAACTGCGTGTTGCCAGCGCCCAGTCGGGCGCCGCTGCGATCACCGGTTGAGCGCAAGCTGCATGGCAGGCGTCCACGGTCTGTCTGTATCCAGAAAACGTGGCGCTCAAGCTTCTACGGCCGCTTTTGGGCGCAGGCAGAGCCGTTCGGTCGACGCCAACGAATGACCGGTCTTGGTATTCGCGGTGTCGCCTTCCTATGCCTGGGTAGGGTCGTCATCTGCCGGTGCGGCCGTCCGCCACCAACGGCAACTTACTTTCGTGAGCCGCTCCAAAGCGGTCGGTCCGTTATCGGCTCGCCCTCCGCGCGCTGCACGGCGACAAAAGTGACTAACCAGCTTCTTGGAGTACCGTGGTCGTTTTGAGAATGCTGGCTCATGAGCTCTGGCAGCTGACATTCTCGGCGCTTTCACCCCCGCTCCGCCAAGAGTTGAGCAGGGCGCGGATCTTGTCCGCATCCGTTTGGGTCACGGGATTATAAATCACCATCGTGAGATCGGGCCGGCCATCAACGGCGAATCCCGAGAACTCCATCGAGAGCGGCCCGGCGATAGGATGGTGCAAGACTTTCAGGCCATCGCCGTGCCCTTGCACATCGTTGTCGCGCCACATTGCCGCGAATTCGGGGCTCGTTGCGCATAGCTCATCGACAAGCGATTGGACGTTGCGTGCCGCGCCGGCGCGGGCCACATCTGCACGGAACGACGCCACCACATATCGCGCAACACTTTCCCAGTTGGACTGCGCAGCGCGAACGCGCGAGTCACGGAACATCATGCGCAGCACATTGCGTTGCCCGTCGGGGAGCGTGCTGTAGTCGGTCATCACCGCGGCGGCGGCCTTGTTCCAAGCGATCACATCCCAGGTTGCCGTCCGGATAAAAGCGGGGCTATGGCCGAGCGTGTCGAGCACGCGCTGCAAGCGTGGCGTGATGCCCTCAGGCGCATGATAGCGGACTTCCGGCGGCCTGCCCAACCCAAGCAGAAACAAGTGTTCGCGCTCCACATCGGTCAGCATCATGGCGCGGGCAATACGGTCCAGCACATCGGCGGAGGGTGCTCCGCCGCGCCCCTGCTCCAGCCATGTGTACCAGGTGGCGCTTACATTGGCGCGCTGCGCCACTTCCTCCCGGCGGAGTCCCGGCGTGCGCCGCCGTGCCAGTGTAAAGCCGAATGCGGTAGGATCGAGCCTAGCGCGGCGGTCCTTCAGATAATTGCCGAGTGGGTTCGTGTCTGTCATCCTGTTAGGCATTATACCTGTATAATATAACTACTTTACCCTGATAAACGATATAGCAATATCTCTCCCGTTTTAACAGGAGTGTCCTCATGCGCGTATTCATCACCGGCGCGGCCGGCTTTATCGGCACCGCCACAACCAGGGAATTGATCGCGAACGGGCACGAGGTGCTCGGCCTCGCCCGCTCCGACGATAATGCAAAGGCGCTTGAGGCACTGGGCGCTGAAGTCCATCGCGGTTCCCTTGAAGATCTCGACAGCTTGCGTAAGGGCGCGAAGGAAGCGGATGGCACCATCCATCTTGCGTTCATTCACGATTTCTCGAAATTCGCGGAGAACGGACAGATCGATAAACACGCCATCGATGCCATGGGTGAGGTTCTGGCCGGATCGGACAAACCTTTCATTGTTACCTCCGGTACGTTGCTTGTGGCGCCGGGACGGCTCGCCACGGAAGAGGATGCCGTAAGGCCAGGCTTGCCGCGCGTATCCGAAGCCTCAGGTCTAGCCTTTGCCGCGCGCGGCGTGCGCGCCATGGCGATACGCCTGCCGCAGGTGCATGGCGGCGATGGCAAATGCGGCTTGGTCAACTACCTTCTCAATATCGCGCAGGAGAAAGGTATTTCCGCCTATATTGGCGATGGCGGTAACCGCTGGTCCGGGGCACATAGGTTGGATGTGGCGAGGCTTTACCGGCTGGCGCTGGAGAAAGGCCGGGCCGGTACCAGCTATCATGCCGTAGCGGATGAAGGTGTGACGGCACGCGACATTGCCGAGATTATTGGCCGCCACCTGCAATTGCCAGTTGCTTCGATCCAGCCGGAAGAGGCCGCAGCGCATTTCGGCATGATGGCGGTGTTCGCTGGAATGGATGGTGCTGCCTCCAGCGCGCTCACGCAGCAATGGCTGGGATGGAAGCCTACCCAGATCGGTCTGATCGCCGATATCAGCAGGCCGGGTTATTTTAAATTCTGAGCCGCCCCACACGCTGGCCTTGGCTGCCATCTTCCGGTGCAACCGCTGCCGTTAATGACAGCTTATCTTGTTGTCCGCTTCAATGCGGTTGGGCCTCTATCGGCCAGTCCCCTCAAGGTGAATGCTTTTCCTACGGAATACCTAAATCCTCCATTGGCCACGTTGGCCAATGGAGGAAGCAATGGACATTCAGAATATGACCCAGGCGTAGCCGGTCAGCGCGCCTCGAATGCTGGCCGGAAACTTGGTGCCAAACCGGCGTTCAAACCCCAACAGGTCTGGGCCATCCGGTTCTGGCTTGATCACCAAATCGGCTACGGGATCGGGCGCTGTTCGATCTTGCCATCGACGGCAAGCTGCGCGGCTGCGACATCGTGAAGATAAAGATCGGGGACATCGCAAGCGGGGTGTTTGGTAAAAAAGTGGCGGCTGGAATTGCAGTTCAGCCGCCACCAAGTTCCAACTTCAAGGATGAACTCATGAAACTTCTACTCAAGGTAACAGGGCCTTCCGACCCCGTCATCCCCAAACAGAGTACGTGAGGTTTTCCGGCTGCGTGGTTTCTTATTGTAAAAATTTATTGTTTGTCTGTAAGCATCCGACCAGTACCGTGGGATAATTGAGATATTTTTGGTAAGTTTTCAGACCAATAATGCGAGGAACAATTGGCGTGACCATTGATCGGGTAACGAGAATTGCATTTCGATCGGTGTATCCTGACGCTCCAACTCCGCCAGTCGCGCCCGCACTCGCTCGATCGCCGCTTCGGCTGCGTTCCGCTCGCCTGTTGTTGCCGCCCGGCGAACAGCGCCTCTATCTTTTGCAGTTTCGTCCGCAGCGACGGCTCGTCTGACCCGTGCAAATCTCACTCATCATCGTATTTGCCAGCGTCAGGCGGCCTTCACTGCAGTGTCAATAGGCATTAGCTTTGTCCAGTTCCAGGGCATCAATTCGTCGAGCCTGTGCGCTGGATGACTAGCAATGCGAGCGAGGACATCGGCGAGCCATACCACGCTCAGTTCCCCGGCAAAATCTTGCCTGGGTTCATAATGTTGTCGGGATCGATGGCGCGCTTGATCCGCGCCATCAGCTCCACTGCCTCGCCATGCTCCTCGCGCATATAGGCGGCCTTGCCGGTGCCCACCCCGTGCTCGCCCGTGCAGGTGCCGCCCACCGCGATGGCGCGTCGCACCATCTGCTTGTTGATTGCGGCAATCTCCTCCAGCTCCTGGGTGTTCCCAGGGTCCACCGCGAACACCACGTGAAAATTTCCATCGCCCACATGCCCCAAAATCACCGCCGGCGCGCCGCACCCCGCCAATAATTCCCGCGCATGGTGAATGGCGCCGCTCAACTCAGAAACTGGTACACACACGTCAGAGGTCCAGCCCTTCGCCCCTGGCCTTTGCGCCAAAGCCGCGTAATAGGCTTTGTGCCGGGCTTCCCACAGCTTGTTGCGTTCCTCCTGCGTTTGAGCCCAGGTAAAATCCTTACCTTGGTGCTCGCGCACGATTTCCTGCACCATGGCAATCTGGCCCTGCACCCCGGCGGGGGAGCCATGGAACTCGAAGGCCAGCGTCTCTTCTTCCGCCAATGTAAGCCCGGAATACGCATTCACTGCCCGGATCAGCCCGCGATCCATCAGCTCCATCCGTGCCACGGGAATACCAAGCTGCACCACCATGATCGCGCTATCCACTGCTTGCTCCACGCTCTCAAAGCTGCAAACGGCGGCGGAAATCGTCTCCGGAATGCCGTAGAGCCGCAACGTGACCTCGGTAATGATCCCAAGCGTGCCCTCCGCTCCCACGAAAAGCCTCGTAAGGTCATATCCCGCCGAGGATTTCCGCGCCCGGCTGCCGGTGTGAATCACCTGCCCGTCCGGCATCACCACGGTCAGGGCCAGCACGTTCTCCCGCATGGTTCCGTAGCGCACTGCGTTGGTGCCGGAGGCACGGGTGGAGGCCATGCCCCCGATCGAGGCATTGGCCCCCGGATCGATCGGGAAGAACAACCCCTTGTCATGCAGATATTGGTTCAGCTGCTCGCGCGTTACACCGGGCTGCACTGTGCAGTCCAAATCCGCCTCACTCACCCGTAGCACCTGGTTCATCCGGGAAAGATCAACCGAAATCCCGCCGCGCACGGCCGCAAGATGCCCCTCCAGCGAGGTTCCCGCCCCAAACGGGATCACCGGCACCCTGTGCGCGGCGCAGAGGCGCACGATCTCCGCCACCTCCTCCGTGCTTTGAGCGAAAATCACCGCATCTGGCAGTGCCGCCTCATGGTGGGACTCTCCGTGCCCGTGCTGCTCGCGCACGGCAGGCGTTGCGGAAAACCGCTCGGCGAAGTGCGCCCGCAGCTTGTCCAGAAGGGAAGGATTCAGAATATCCATGGCCTTGCTTCTTCCGCTCTCCGGAACCTGCACAAACCTTAACATAGCTGATTAAAGCTACGCCGCAAGTTTGCTGTCTGGTTCCTGCCTCACCGAGGCTCGTTTCACGCGGGGCTTGCGCGCCGCGCCAGAGCGTTCCGCTCCACAAGCTGACACCGCGAGGCTCGCGGCCAGTTTTTCGAGGTTCCGTGCGGCGTTGTAATCCCGCCCCGCCTCATATCCACATTCATCGCAATGAAACAGTCGCTGCGACAGCGCCAGTTCAGCCTTGACCGAACCGCAGCAAGAACAGGTCTTGCTTGAAGGAAACCATCTGTCCGCGACCACAACGGTCGCGCCATAAAACCGTGCCTTGTACTCGAGCTGATGACGGAACTCACCAAAAGCCCCGTCCATTATCGATCGCGCCAGCCGGCGGTTACGAACCATCCCTCTGACGTTCAAATCCTCGATGCCGATGCGGCGATAGGTCTTGGCCAGCATGGTAGTGGCTTTATGGGTGGCATCACGGCGAATATTTGAGATCCGGGCGTGCAACTGGGCGAGCTTGCGCCGTGCTTTGGCAATGTTCTGGCCGAATTTGCGCTTGCCACGGCGGGCGGACAACACCTTGCGGGCCATTGACTTGTTGGCGCGGCGCAGGCGCTTGAGTAGCCCCGTGTGCGCCTTGGGGCCGGGGATGGCCTCACCGTGGCTCAGCGTGGCCAGGGTGGTGACGCCCAGATCGATGCCGACAGCGGCCAGGGGCTGCACCACGGACTTGATGTCGTCTGTCTCAACCATGATTGAGGCAAACCAGCGGTCTGCCTCACGGCTGACG
>JAKAEC010000090.1 GCA_021818425.1 Pseudomonadota bacterium | reverse complement strand
AAATGGCGGCCGTCACGGTTAAGCTCGCCTGATAAGGGCGGGCTACCGACCTCAACCGCGATTTGGACGGTAAGCAGGTTAAAATCGATCTCCATTTGTCTCTTTTCTCGAGAAATATAATGATGCCTGACCAAGACTAGCACCGGCTCGAACTCCCTATGCCCGGCCTCCCCATGCCGCATTGACCCCGGTCAAACTGGCAACGCCCGCTCACTCTCAGACCGAGTGCTACATCGTCATGCGCGGATACATCCGGGTGGCGATGGCCACCAGTGCCGCGAACACGGCGAGAAGAATGAAGGCGTCCAGGCCAAGCCCGAACCGGCTAGCGCCACCCGCGAGCATGAGGGCCCGCAGCGCATCGACCTCGTAGGTAAGCGGATTGGCGAGTGCGATCGCCCGCACCCAGGGCGGCATAATGGTGATTGGGTAGATGGCATTGCTGGCAAAAAAGATCGGCATGGTCAGGACCTGACCGATCCCCATGAAGCGCTCGCGCGTGCGGACGATACAAGCGATGATAAGAGAAAAGGTACTGAACAGACCAGAACCAAGGGCGATGAGCAGAGCCACCGCCAGTAGATGCAGCAGGCCAAAGTCGAGCGTGATACCGAGCGAGAAGGCCAGCAGATAAACGACGACTGCCTGGGAAAGGCCGCGTATAGTGGATGATACCGCCTTGCCCAGCACCAGCGCGCTGCGTGGCGCCGGGCTGACCATGTAACGGTGCAAAACGCCGAGATCACGTTCCCAAATGGCCGCGATACCATAGAAAATCGCTGCAAACAGAACACTTTGGGCCAGAATGCCCGGCGCAAGAAAATCGAGATACCGCGTATTGCCGGCCGACAACCCCCGTACCTGCGCCATCACCTCACCGAACAGCACCAGCCAAATCGCCGGCTGGATCGCACGTGTCAGGAGTTCTGAAGGGTCATGACGCAGCTTCTGCACCTCCGCCGCGGCAACCGCACCCGCCTGAGACAAATAGCCAATGATCGCCAAGACAGCACGGTCAACCATGTCCCCGGGCACTCCGGCGGGTCAAGCGGACATCGCGATAGTTGCCCGGCTGGTCGATGTCGTGCCCAGCGACGCTGACAAAGACATCATCCAGTGTCGCGTCTGGTCCCAGCTCGGCCTTCAATGCTGAGGGTGCTCCTACTTTTTCCAGCCGGCCGGAATGTAGAATGCCGACGCGGTCGCACAGTGCGTCTGCTTCATCCATGGCATGAGTGGTAAGCAGGATGGTCATGCCATGACGCGCCCGCAGCTCCCGCACATGTTCCCATATCGTGTCGCGGCCCACGGGATCGAGACCGACTGTCGGCTCATCCATGATCAGCAGCGCGGGCCGGTGCAGAGTGTTCTGCGCGATCTCTAGCCGCCGCAGCATGCCACCGGAATAATGCTGGGCTGCGCGGTGCGCTACGGAAGTGAGTTGTGTCAGTTCGAGCGCCTCCTGGATGCGCTGCCGCTGCTCCCTGACCGGAATCCGGTAGAGGCGGGCCGAAAGCATAAGGTTCTCGTAGCCAGTCAGGGCTCCGTCGGCTGACAGGAGCTGAGGCACGTAGCCGATGCGAGCACGAACTTGCGGCGCCTCCCGGCGGATGTCGCAGCCGGCGACCCTTGCCTCTCCTTCCGTGGGCGGGAGCAACGTGGTCAGCATCTTTATGAGGGTCGATTTGCCCGCTCCGTTAGGACCAATCAGACCAAAAATCTCCTGCGCCCAGACGCGCAAGTTCACATGGTCAACGGCAATCTGACCATCGAAGGCTTTTGTCAGCTCTTCGGTGTCGATCAGGCACATGGCATCGTTGGCCCTATTCTGGGGCAGCGGCATACCACCGACCGGGCTGACCTGCGGCGATAACGCGAGAGGCATCGGCGACAACCCCGGCAAAGGACTGCAATGCAGAGGGCAACCTCAGCACTCCGCATTTCTAGAGCAGGTCCGCCTGTCTGGCTTTGACCCGGATCAAGCGAAACAACCCGTATGAAGTGAAAGATTTCTTCGTCCGGGATGGCGCGCCAAAAGCCACCCCACAGAATAATCGATAAAGGAATGGGTGTCGTGCGTGCAAAGAGCGTAGTTTGCCGATAATAGGATTATATACTCTGACAGAGACCGGGCAGCTGCCCTTGGTGGGTTGTTTATCGGGCCAAGTGGCGCCCTCCATTCGGCGCATTACTGCCGTAAACCCCATTATCTGCCACCTGCGCGCACGGGATTTTCCTGGATGATCTCCACGCATGCCGTGCCGCCCCGGATGGAACGGTCCGTTATGACTGGCAACAAATCGACGCCGTCTACGACATGCTTTTGGCGGACGGGCTAAAACCCTTCGTCGAGTTGAGCTTCATGCCTGCGGTTCTCGCGGCAAATACTGGACCACGCTTGTTCCATTATCGCGCCATCCCATCACCACCGCGTATAACATTGATGACTGGACGAAACTTGTGCGCGCATTCGTGGCGCATCTCCTGGAACGCTACGGGACGGAGGAGGTGCGTTCCTGGTATTTTGAAGTCTGGAACGAACCGGACTTGCACATGTATGGCATGGACTTCTGGCGCGGCAGCTTTGAGGATTATCTTCAGCTATATGCCTGCTCGGCGCGGGTGCTGAAGGAATTGGATCCGGCGCTCCGTAAAGCCGTTGCGTCGGGCCGTTCCACATATGAGTCAGAGCCAAAAATGCAAGAAAACTGGCGTCCCCAAGGGGATTCGAACCCCTGTTACCGCCGTGAGAGGGCGGTGTCCTGGGCCTCTAGACGATGGGGACTAAAGGCGGACGCGCTGGTACGATGCTCAGCGCGGCGCGTCAAGCAGGCGCCGCATCCGCGATGAAAAAACCCGCCGAAACCCTGCCTTGCCAAAATTCGGCCCGCAGATGCCCGGCCAGATGCAACGGCGCCCCGCCGACACGGCCAAGCGCCTCCGCCAGCGGCCCGTCCTTGGCGCGGAACAGCAGCGCCTTCAGGCGACCTCCGCCCTCGCCTTCCACCAACACGCGGATGGTGTTGCCATCCTTGCCAATCCTGTCAGCCTTCACCACCCGCGCACGGGGCAACACAAAAAGCGGCTCATCATTGCCATTTCCAAACGGCCCAAGCCGACCCACCATCTGCGCTAGCGCCGCATCTGCACTGGAAACTCCCAGCACCCCATCCAGCATCAACTCGGCACTGGGCGGTCCCAGTGCGGCGCTGGCAAGCCGGTCATTCAGAAATTCATGAAACGTGGAAAGCGCTGTCTCAGGCGCTGAAAACCCCGCCGCCATGGCGTGTCCGCCGCCCGTCGCCAGAATCCCGCTCTGTCGAGCCGCAATCACTGCGGCTCCCAGATCAATCCCAGGCACGGAGCGTCCAGAGCCCTTGGCCACTCCGTCCATTATACCAGCAACTAGTGCAGGGCGGTTAAACCGCTCCTTCACCCTCCCCGCGACAATACCCACCACGCCCGGGTGCCAGCCCTCCTGTGCCAGCAAAATGACGCCATGCCCGCCGGCCACCTGGGCCTCGGCACGGGCCATCGCATCATTGGAAATGCCGGCCTCCACGCTCTGGCGCTGCTTGTTTACCGCATCCAGAGCCTGGGCCAGTTCAGTAGCCAGCTCCATGTCCTCGGCCAGCAGCAGCCGTAGCCCCATATCGGCCTCCGCAATGCGGCCTGAAGCGTTGATGCGCGGCCCAAGGGCAAAACCGCAGTGCATGGCGGTTGGCGCCTCGGTCAGCTTTGCCACGTCCAGAAGCGCTGCAATTCCCGGGCGGGAGCGGCGCGCCATCACCTTCAACCCCTGGATCACGAAGGCCCGGTTCAGCCCTGTCAGCGGCATCACATCGCAAATCGTCGCCAGCGCCACCAAGTCCAGACTTTCACGCAAATCGGGCTCTACCCGTGTGGCGAAAAATCCGCGCCGCCGCAATGTCCGCAACAACGCCACGGCAGCAATGAAGGCCACCGCCGCAGCGCAGATCGTATTCAGGCCCGACGGGCAATCAAGGCGGTTCGGGTTTACTACCGCCCGTACCGCCGGTGGCGGGCCTTCGGATTTGTGGTGGTCCAGCACAACGATATCCACAGCATTATGCAACGGTGCAAAAGCGGCATGCGCGGTTGTGCCGCAATCAACACACACAATCAGCCGCGCCCCGCGCTCCGCTAACCCCCGCAACGCGCCGGCGTTCGGGCCATAGCCCTCTGTCAGCCGGTCCGGCACATGATAGGTCACAGGGCAACCGAGCTGGCGTAGCAACGTTACCATCAGCGCGGAGGAACAGGCGCCGTCCACATCATAATCGCCAAACACGCCGACGGTTTCGCCCTGGATTACGGCATCGGCAAGGCGCCCGGCAGCCATATCCATATCAACAAGGCAGGAGGGATCGGGGAGCATCGCCCGCAGCGTTGGATCCATAAACGCAGGGGCATAGTCCGCGCTAACACCGCGCGCGGCTAACAAGCGTCCCATTAGCTCCGGCATACCCAGTTGCTGCGCCAAACCTTCACCCTGGCGCTCGTACTGCCCCGGCCGCCAGATCCAGCTCTTGCCAGTCAAGCTTTGGGTGACGCCGAAAACATGCGAATCCATTCCGCCGCTTCAGCCCGAATCCGCGATTCGGGGCAAGGCCATCAATGAATCAGCACATAGTGTACAGTGTAACGCACCACTACGTGGTTATCCTTTGCGTCCTTCGGGAAAGGCGGCAGCGTGTTGTCCTCAAAGAGCTGCTCCCAGGCTTGATCCAAAAATGGTGAACCCGCCGAATCAAGCAATTTCAGCCCGCTCACATGACCGTTTCTGTCCACAGTGAACTCCACAGTTGCTGTACCCTGCTGCCCCTGCTCGGCAGCGGCCTGCGGATAGTAGGCGTGTTCCTGCACCCATTTAGTCAAGGCGGCATCCCAATCCGCACCGGCGTCACCCTTTACCGAAAAATCCGACGCCGTCGCCGCCTGCGCATCAGATGTTGGCAGTGAGAAATTCATCCCTCTGGGAGCAGGCGGTGCGGGCGGCGCCACCGGCGAGATATTGCCGTAATTCATGTTGTTCAGGAACACATACTTCTGCTGCGGATACGGCACCGAGCGTGGACGCGGCACCGAGCGTGGACGCGGCAGAGGCGGCGGGCTCGGCAGAGGCGGCGGGCTCGGCAATGCTGCCGACGGCAGGTTTGGCACCTGCACCTCGTTCCGGGCCTGATTCTGCGCCTGCTCGGATGCGGGTGGTGATGGGGGCGGCGGAGTTAACGGAGCTTGCGACTGTTGCGGCGGGCCGGGCTCTGCCTTGGGCGAAGTTGTCTGCGGTGTCGTGCCGCCCTTGTCGAAAA
>JAKAEC010000089.1 GCA_021818425.1 Pseudomonadota bacterium | reverse complement strand
AAGGGGACGATTTCATGAAATATCATCCAGTTCCCAAAAATGCTCCAGGCCGATCTTTGCAGCACTTTAATGTTATAGTATACGAGGCGCGTTGACTTCCATCTTACAACACTAAAGTTAACGAGGAAATTGATCATATGAAAGCACTTCTTACCGCGTGCACTGCTCTGGGCCTGGGCTTTGCCGTCATGGCGCAGCCGGCCCTGGCCGACAATACCCCAGGGACCGCGTCGGCTGTGAAAGCCGCCTTCGCTGGCGTGACCCACCAGCATTACACGGTTTACGTATTGCCAGGCGGCATGGGCTTCGTCGGCCCCGATGGGCAGCATCACGACTCGATCGCCCCGTCGTCTTTCGTACTCAAAGTTGGGGTGCCAGTTACCTTCACTGTGATCAGTTTCGATGACGGCCAACACTCGATCACCGCCCCTGGGCTTGGCCTGAACATCATCACCAAGGCCGGCACAGATGAGCCAAATGGCAGCATCAAGCCCGGCGTGACCACCTACACCTTCACGCCCACCAAGAAAGGTCAGTTCCGCTGGCACTGCATCATGAAGTGCGACGGGCCCAGCCATTGGTCGATGTCAGCCGGATTCGATGGTCCGGGCCGCGACGGTTATATGGCCGGTTGGTTCACGGTTCTCTGAGATTTGATGCACCGGACCGGGTCACTGGGTGATCCGGTCCGGAGCTCGAATTGTATCTTTAGCCCTGAGATGATGGTGTCTTCATACCGTTATCTCAGGGTTATTGTTTGCATGTTAAACGGCCCGTCTGTGCATTTTTGGCCGCATGCATATGCCCTATCTCCGCTCCATCACTTGCCCGGCGCAAGCTGAGCGTGCCTTTCCAGCCGGCTGGCAACTTCACGGCAAAGCCACAACACCCCGCCCCGACGCCTGCCGCGCGTAAATCTGGCCGGTACTGGTTAGCCACCGTGCGAGCTAAAATTTCTCCTCCCGCCATTACCAACAGGTGCACTGGTTGCTCCGGCGCCGCCTGACAATACACCCAGCCAGCGCAAACATCCGGCCCGGCCAGTTCCACTTCTCCTTGCAGCTTACCGCGCGATTCCGATGCGCTTTGTAGGCCAGCACGGCGATTGACCCAGTCCCGCAATGCTTCCAGTGCCAGTCCGTCTTCTATCCTCGGGGCACAGGGCGCGTAACCATCATCAGCGCCGGGATAAAGTACCGCATAATCCGAGGCATTCTGAAACCAACTGCGCGGCACTCCGTTCCCCCAGCTTTCACTTAGGCAACCATCCGACACGACGAGATCATGCCGGGCAAGATCGAGATGCAGATAGTCGACGCGCCCCTGGAGTGGCGCTTGCAGCACGTTCACCTGGTTCACCAAGCGCCATGCAGGCACGAGCACGCCGTGCAAAGCCACACCATGGCCCGGCGAAACACGCATTGGCCGCGATGGGAGCCCATCCCCAAGCGCGCCGGGCAAGAAAGTGACCGGCAACATCAGTGGGTTATCGCCTAGAAACCGCCCCTCATAGGAGCTGCGGCCGATCCACTTAATCGGCGTCGGGCCACTTTGCGTAATTACTTCGTCACCGATGGCGAGCCTCTCCACCGGCACCTCGCCACTCGGCGTCAGGATCATCGTACCAGGGCAGAAACAAGGGACATCGAACCCCAGCACACTCATCAAAGTGGTGTCGACGGTCGAGATAGTGGTAGCGTAACCGGAATAAGCATAGGCGCCAAACGCATCGTTGCGGTATTGCGGCTGGTTTGCCCAATCACTGATGTCGCTGGTTGTGTCGAAAGCGGCTAGGCTGGTCTGCCCTCCATCGATCGAAAAATACGTAGGCGCATAGGGCGTGGATTGTAGCGTGCCAGGTGCTGCGTAAGCGTAAAGATCCATCAAAGTATAGTTGGACCCATTATTGAAATCCGCCCGCCCCAGGGCGTGTGTCAGTTCGTGTTCGGCGGTCCCGGTGAAATCCACCTCTTGCGCCACTGCGCCGGAGGTGGTGCTGAAATTCAATGTAACGCCGCCGGTGCCAAAGACGACCTGACCGTCGATCCCGCTAAAGCTGTTGGCCAGCGCGGTGCTGGGCAGGCCAAGGGCCTCTGCCTGGGCAATGGTGAGATAGACCCCCTTGCCGTGGGTCGGGTCGGTGACGGGCAGGGCATTCACGGCGGCAAGTTGGGTAGGGCTCTGCGCATGGGCACGCAGCGCGGCAACCACCGTCGCATAGGTATAAAGCCCCGCCGAGCCTAGATTGGGCTGAGCCTCCCCCAGCACCGCGCCAGTGTTGTCCCAGCTTACACTGATAGTAACGGTGATGTTATTGGTAATCAGGCTATCAAGCTGGCTCGCCGCGTAATCAACTGCGGCAGCAAAGCCACTGGGCGCAGCGGAAGTGCTGCTGTCAAAAACCAGCTTAATGTCCATTAGGCGCCCTTTGGAAACCACGCCCAGAATTAATTCCAGAGTTTAATGGGTGCTTAAATCCCCCGGTGCAGTGCAGATTTTAACAATGCTGCTTCCTCCGGGGGAAACTGGCCGTGGCGCAACAGCAGATCCAGCAGTACCAGTACCACGTTGAACTTGAAGTCGTTGCTGGCCAGCAGCTCCTGCTTCACGCGCTCCAAAGGCCAGAGCATGAAGCTCTCCACTTCGCCATCCATGGGTTTCGGGATAAAATCCTCCGACAGCTCCAGGTCATATGCGTAGATCACGTCCCGCCGCAGTCCTTCCGGACGCTCCATGTTATAGCGGAATCGAGCCACCTCCCGAGCTCGTGCCGCCACTCCTCGGTCCAGTCCGGCTTCTTCCCAAGCCTCTTTCAACAGGGCCGCGAAGGGGGAATGGCCGGCCGGCACGCCCCCGGCCACCAGGTGGTCCAACTTGCCAGGGTCAAGCTTCTTGGTGGCAGCACGCTTTGCAACCCATAGATGTAGCCCTTCCGGCTTGACCACCAGCCCATTCAGATGCACCCCAACTCCGATCACGCCGAAGCTAGGCAAAGCGCCACGGTCCAGCACGCCCAGAACCTCACCCTCCGGGGCGGTCCGCACGTCGAAATCTTCGGCGCGGGCGGGAACACCCGCTGCCGCGGCCAACTCGTTCAACCGTGGCAGCAGAGCCTCCGGCATCGTCACGCCAGCGGATGAAATTTCGATGTTAGATGCCACGGCGCGCAACCGCTCCGCGAGCGCGGGCATCACATAGCCGAAGCAATGTGGCCCGGCGACCAAGGGCAATCTCGCCCCCGGTAGCATTGCTGAGTGACAGAATTCGATGTCCGCAATAAGCTTTGCAATTTGAGCTTCAGATGCCATGTGCTGGCACATGACCCGATCCGCCGCTCGTGCCAACCCCCATCTGGCCCCAAATGCGACTGCAAAAACTGCCAGGGGCTCACTGAAGACCATTTTGTCCCTCCTGCCCTACCTGTGGCCCCATGGAGAGGTGGGACTCCGCCTGAAGCTAGTGTTTGCCTCCATCGCCATGCTGTTGGCCAAGGTAGGCACGGTGTATGTGCCCGTGGTCTATGGCCATCTGGTGGACAGACTCGCCCACACTGCCGGGCCGCTGGCACTCCCCATGGCGCTTATCGGCGCCTACGTAGCGGTGCGCGTGGCCGCCGCTGCCTTCGGAGAGCTGCGGGACGCCTTGTTCGCGGGCGTGCAGATGCGCGCCTCCCGTGTGGTAGCGCGTAAGACATTTGAGCATCTACACGCGCTTTCTATGCGCTTTCATATGGACCGGCAGACCGGCGGGCTGTCCAACATCATCCTGCGCGGAACATTGGGCATCCAGTCCGTGCTGCGACTGGCAGCCTTCAACTTGGTGCCAACGCTGATTGAGCTCCTG
The DNA here is from genome assembly GCA_021818425.1 of Pseudomonadota bacterium. Taxonomy (GTDB): domain Bacteria; phylum Pseudomonadota; class Alphaproteobacteria; order Acetobacterales; family Acetobacteraceae; genus Acidocella. The sequence continues at coordinate 1,510 of JAKAEC010000089.1, read as the reverse complement.
CTCACCACTTTCATGCTCTGGCACCTGTTTAATGCCTGGTATGCGCTGATCGCCTTTTTCGCCATCGGATGCTACATCACTTTTACCTTCAGCTTTACCGCCTGGCGCACGAAATTCCGTCGCACGATGAACGAGACGGATAATGAAGCCCAAACCAAGGCTATCGACTCGCTACTGAATTTCGAGACAGTGAAATATTTCGGTAATGAGAGGCATGAAGCGAAGCGCTTTGATGAAAGCCTCGCGCGGTTCGAGAAGGCGTCAGTCCAGTCCCAGGTGTCGTTGAACGCGCTGAACATCGGCCAAGCTATCATCATCTCTCTGGCGCTGGGGACGATGATGGTGATGGCGGCCAATGGCGTGGTTCACCACAGCATGACGGTCGGCAGCTTCGTACTCGTGAACACGTACCTCTTGCAGCTCTACGTACCGCTGAACTTTCTCGGTTTTACCTACCTCACCCTCAATCAAGGGCTAGTGGATATGGAACAGATGTTCTCCCTGCTCCGCGTGAACCAGGAGGTGCAGGACAAGCCTGGTGCGGTCTCTATCGCTTCCCACGGCGCTCCTGCGGAAATAAGATTCGAGAATGTGCGCTTTGCCTACAACCCGGAGCGGCAAATTCTGAAGGGCGTCAGCTTCACCGCAGCACCCGGCAAAAAGATTGCCATCGTCGGCCCCACGGGCTCGGGCAAATCCACCATCTCCCGCCTGCTGTTCCGCTTCTACGATGCCACAGGAGGCAAGGTGCTGGTGGACGGACATGACGTACGGAACATCAAGCAACATGATCTGCGCGCCGCCATCGGCGTGGTACCGCAGGATACCGTGCTGTTCAATGACAGCATCTATTACAACATCGCCTATGGCCGCCCCGGTGCAACCAAGGAAGAGGTGGAGGGTGCCGCGCGTCTGGCGCAGGTGCATGATTTCATCGCCTCCCTACCCCAGGGCTATAACACCAAGGTCGGCGAGCGAGGGTTGAAGCTCTCAGGCGGTGAGAAGCAGCGCGTGGCCATTGCTCGCACCATCCTGAAGAACCCACGCATCCTGATCCTGGACGAGGCCACCAGTGCGCTGGACACCGCCACGGAGCAAGGCATCTCCGCCGCCTTGCGCTCGGTGGCGCAGCACCGCACAACCTTGGTGATTGCTCACCGGCTCTCCACTGTGACCGACTCAGACGAGATTTTGGTGTTGCGGGACGGCTTAGTTGTAGAACGTGGCACCCATGCCGCTCTGCTAGCCGAAGGCGGAGTTTATGGCGACATGTGGGCAGCTCAGGCGACAATGGAACATGAGGAAACGCTGGCGGATGGTGCCGCCGCGGAAAATGCCGCGGAATAGGGCCGAGGCTAGTAGCGCCCCGCCCCGGGCATACCAAATAAGATGTGCAGCAAATTTGGACCTGTAATCATGACTGACAGACACCCTCCCCCCGAACGCGAGCTGAGCCATGCGGGTTCGGTGGTGGACAAGGCAATTGAATATATGATTGGCGAAAATCTCT
>JAKAEC010000088.1 GCA_021818425.1 Pseudomonadota bacterium | reverse complement strand
GCTACTGAGCCGTCGCGAGACCGGCAGGGCCAGGCACTCCCGGCTGGCCTCGTCGATGATCGACAGGATCCGGAACTTGCGGCCGTCGTGGGTCCGTCCCTCGACGAAGTCGTAGGACCACACATGTTGGGGTGGAACGGCCCACGGCATCGGATGTGCCAAGATGAGGTCGCTCAATTGACCATCATGAAAGGGCCGTTCCGATGGAATTTAAACGGATATCGATTGACACGTCGAAGCATATTTTCACGATACACGGCGTGGATGTGCATGATCGTGTCATTTTGCGGCGGGAGCTGCGACGTGGACAGATTGAATCCTTTTTCGCCAGGTTGCCGGCGACGGAGATTGCTCTGGAAGCCTGTGCGGGGAGCCATCATTGGGGCCGAAAATTTGGCGCCATGGGTCACCGGGTCAAGCTGATCCCGCCGCAATACGTGAAGCCCTTCGTCAAGCGCGGCAAGAACGATCGCAACGACGCGGAAGCGATCAGTGAGGCGGCCTCGCGGCCGAACATGCGGACCGTGCCGGTGAAGACGGTCGACGAGCAGGCTGCGACGATTGTCGTAAAGCACCGAGAGATGCTGGTCGGGCAACGGACGCAGGCGATCAACGCTTTGCGTGGCCACGCAGCTGAATTCGGTATCGTCGCCGCCAAAGGTTGCGGCAATGTTGAGGCGCTGGTCTGCGTTCTGACAAGCCAGCCCGCCATCCCCGACGGCGCCCGGACGATGTTTGCCCAGATGGGACGGCATGTCGCTGAACTCGATCAGAAGATCCGGGAGATCGACCGGCAACTGCTTGAGCAGCATAAGGCCAACCCGGTCAGTCAGCGTCTCGCTGCGATCCCCGGTATCGGGCCAATTACCGGGATTACCATAGCCCTGTCGGTAAACCCGGCAAATTTCGAGAGTGGCCGCCACTTCGCTGCGTGGCTGGGACTGACGCCACGAGAACATTCGACAGGTGGAAAACATCGCCTTGGCCGGATCAGCAAGGCGGGCAATGAGCGGTTGCGCCAGTTACTGGTCGTCGGCGCGATGGCGGTGGTTCGATACGCCAAGCCGGGCAGCAAATCGGCAAATACCTGGCTGTTGCAATTGCTGGAGCGCCGGCCGCGCAAGATCGCGGCGATCGCTCTGGCCAACAAGATCGCCCGGATCATCTGGGCGATGATGGCGCGCGGCGAGGCATACCGGCGGCAGCCGGCAGCAGCCTGACCGCGGCCGGTGCCAGGGAGGCAAGAGCGATAGAAGAAGATGGCGATCGGTCGAACCGACGAATGGCGACAATCCAGCCGGGGTCAACGGCACATCGATGCCGCAGAAGTGTTTGGACGTCATTCGCGGAACCCATCTGGGCCAGCGGCCATGATGCCGCACCAACAGGCCGGACACATGACCGCATTCGTGCCGCCGCCAAATTCTCGCACCGTCGATCTTGAATCCCGGGCCGTTCCACACATGACCCGGGAATTCCATCGAGAATTGGCTCTGACTCACTTTTACTGTTGTTTAGAGTCTGTCAGGTTAGGACGGAAGCGTAGCCTGCATGGCGAAGGTATGCGGCACATTCATTGGCGTTGAAGGCGGAGAGCAGGTCGCCGATCCTTCGCCAAGTCGCCTCGAGTGATCGTTCGTCGGCCTTTCGCAGCAAGGTCTTCAATTTGGCGAACACCATTTCGATCGGATTGAGGTCGGGACTGTAAGCCGGCAGGAAGAACAGTCTGGCACCGACGCTGCGGATCGCCTCGCGTATGGGTTTGCCTTTATGGCTACCAAGATTGTCGAGGATGACGATGTCCCCGCGCCTGAGGTCCGGCACGAGAAACTGGTTGACCCATGCGGTGAACGAGACGCCGTTGATCGGACCGTCGATCACACATGGCGCGACGATCCGGTCGTGTCGCAAGCCGGCCAAGAATGTCAGCGTCTTCCAGTGCCCATGCGGAACTTTGGCCAGCAGCGGAGTGCCGCACGGGCTCCAACCGCGCGTGCGCGTCATGTTGGTCTTGACCCAGGTCTCGTCGACAAAGACCAAGCGGGTCGGATCAATCCGATGCTGATATCTTCGCCAGCGCGTCCGCAGGCGAGCCAGGTTTGGCCGCTCCGTCTCGCTTGCCAGCAGAGTTTTATGGAATGGCCCGCCCCTTTCCCCCTTGTAGAGTAATCTGCCGGGGGCCAACGGAAGAAAGGGAGGCAGGCAATGAAGACAGGGATCGCGGTTTTAGGGATTGATCTGGGCAAGAACAGCTGCAGCCTTGCGGGACTGGATGGGACTGGTGCGGTGATCAAACGGCGGCGGATGCGACCGGAGACCGTGGTGACGTTCACGAAGGAGTTGCCGCCTTGCGTGATAGCGATGGAGGCGTGCTGCGGCGCTCATCATCTTGCCCGTCTTCTCGCGGCGCAGGGACACGACGTCCGGCTGATGTCGCCGGAATACGTGCGCCCTTATGTGAAGGCGCAGAAGAACGATGATCGCGATGCCGAGGCGATTGCGGAGGCGGCAACACGGCCGACGATGCGTTTTGTGTCCATGAAAACGGAGGAGCAGCTTGACATGCAGACCCTGCATCGGGCGCGTGACCGGCTGGTCGGTGAACGGACGGCGCTGATCAACCAGCTGCGAGCGATCCTGTTGGAGCGCGGGGTTACGGTGCCGCAGGGGCGGAGCAAGCTCGAGCGGTCCCTGATCGAGATGTTCGATGGCGATGAAGCCGAGCCACCGGCGACATTGACGCCGCGGCTGCGGGCGCTGATTGCCGACATGCGGGCCGAATGGCGTGAGCTGGATCGGCGGATCACCGCTTTTGAGGACGAATTTGTCGCTCGCACGCGCGAGGACGAAGCGGCACGCCGGCTGATCAGCATTCCCGGGATCGGCGTGATGAACGCGACCGCGCTGATTGCCGCGATCGGCAACGGTGAGACGTTCAGCCGGGGCCGCGATCTTGCTGCCTGGCTTGGTCTGGTGCCGCGGCAGATCACGACAGGAGGCCGACCGCGGCTGGTCGGGATCAGCAAGCGCGGCAACAAGTATCTGCGCAAGCTGCTGATCCATGGTGCTCGCGCCGCTCTTCCCAGTCTGTTGACCAGCTCAACGCCGCTCGGCGGCTGGCTGCGCGGGCTCACCGCTCGGGTCCACAAGAATGCAGTGGTTGTCGCACTGGCCAACAAGCTGGCGCGGATCGCTTGGGCGGTACTGAGAAACGGCGGCACGTTTGATGCCAGGTCCGCATCAGGGAAGGCATGATTAGCCGGCTAATGATCTCGCTAACTTGATAGCCGGTCATGATGTTTGCGGGTGGTGGAATGAAGATGGCCTGACAGTCGACCGGCGCTTCGGGAACCTGCTTCAAAAAATGGCGCGCTTGATGCCGTGAATTTTATGAGGACCGGATCGCGCGGATCTCCATCTTGGCCGGGAGCTTGCTCCGAGGCCGGATACGTTGACGCAGACTGGTCAGTTCATCGAAAACACCACTTGCAGACGGGGCGGGCCATACGTTATGGAATGGTCCGCCCCTTTCCCCCTTGTAGAGTAATCTGCCGGGGCTAACGGAAGAAAGGGAGGCAGGCAATGAAGACAGAGATCGCGGTTTTAGGGATTGATCTAGGCAAGAACAGCTGCAGCCTTGCGGGACTGGATGGGACTGGTGCGGTGATCAACATGAACGGTTCGATCAAGGCCCATTCGGCATCGGTGAGGCCGCTTGCATAGCGCAATCCAGCCCGGCAATATCGCAACCGAGCGTTTTCAGTCTAGGCCATTGTGTCTCCATCCATCTTGGCAAACAAACTCAATCACAATCCACTGAAGTCGTTCAATTATCTTTTTCGGTACGGCTCTAAAGTAGGTATGGTATGCAAAAATCGTTTGACGGTTGCATCTCGGTTGCAATTTGCACCCGAAATCGTTCGAGTTCTTTAAACCTTACCCTTGAGAGTTTGTCCCGTATGCAGAGCCTCGAGGGGGCTTCCTGGGAATTGCTGATTATTGACAATGGTAGCACAGATTCAACTGACGCAGTTGTTGCAAATTTTGTAAAACGTCTACCAGTCCGGCGGATCTTTGAGGCGAAGCCAGGACTGTCAAATGCACGTAATCGAGCAGTCGACGAGGCTTGTGGTCGTTATCTGGTTTGGACCGATGACGATGTCACCGTCGAGCCGGGATGGCTAGCCGCTTACGCGGCCGCGTTCTCGGAATATCCTGATGCTGCCATATTCGGTGGTAAGATTTTACCAATTCTTCTTCCACCTACACCTAAATGGTTCAAGGATGAGCTGCCTCAGCTCAGTAGTCTTTTAGCTTACCGCGATTTCGGTGCCAATCCGGTAGAGCTTGATCCAAAGATCGGCCGTGTTCCGTTTGGAGCCAATTACGCAATCCGCATGAAAGAACAGAAAGCGATCCGATATGATGCCGCGCTTGGCGCAGGATCAAAATTGGGTCTACTAGGTGAAGAGGAGCAGGTGATCTGTGCGATCCTCAATGCCGGCGCTTATGGGCGTTGGCTACCTGATAGCGTCGTGCATCATCGAATTGGCCCTGATCGCCAAACTGTTAGCTATGTCATGAAGTATTACCGTTCACAGGGAGCAACAGCGGGGCATTTGGATTCGTTAAGTGAAATAAATCTTTATTTTGGATTGCCTCGTTGGCTAATCAAGCGCCTAGCGGCCCGATTTCTGCTTTATAGATTTCAGCGTGCAGTTATGCCACCTCGGGTATGGGTCAAATCACTCATAGATTATGCTTTTTCACTGGGGCAGGCCGAATATTGGCGTTCAATCTATCAAATCCGGATCGAAAATAATTGAACTGCCTCGCGCTTGCTGGAGGCCATTTGGATTAAAGTGAAGTTTTCACTAATTGGAACGCAAACTCCCTGCATTCATTGATGAAATTTCTGATTTGGTTTTGGCGCTTACTGGACACGCATGGGTTCGATACCGATCAGGGCGAAGGCGGCGGCTTGCAGCGGTGTGGGATTTGCCTACGGCATTCACACATTTCACTTGCGCTGAGAGCCCGAATCTGACCCGAGTTGAATAGTGGGTTGAGAATGGACGGGGAAAGTTGGGTAATTGGGGCAAAAGCCCGGGCGGGATTTGATTTTTTGCTTGCGCGGTCACGGTTGGGTGCTGATTCCGGGCTCAATTCGCCCGGGATTCCGAGATTAACTCGCCCGGGATTCCGGGAATTATTCGCCCACCTCGTCATCTGTGAAAAATCGAACTTTGCTGATCTAGTCATGATTTTTTAGCGGCGGGCAATATTGGGACTTGCAAGATCTGTGTGGCTTGAGGGGAAAAACCTTGCAAAACTGTTGGAGCGTTGCGCGGTGGTCGCGATCGTGATTCTCTCTCTTTGATGTCGAACATCATGTGTTTGGCGTGGAGG
>JAKAEC010000026.1 GCA_021818425.1 Pseudomonadota bacterium | reverse complement strand
CGTGCGGCATCCTCGTCGGGGAACATCTCGTTGAAGGCGCGCAGCGACAGGTTCATGATTTGTTCTGCATGTTGTGGCCCGCTTAGTCAATTCGAGAGTTCCGCTTGGCATTACGGATCGCTGTATCGGTCGGCGCCATCTGGGGGCCTCGTATTGGGTGGGGCTTTTTAAGGCCCCCACATTAGGCCCCTATCTTCGGCAGTTGCTCGCAGACAAAGGCAGTCACTGACAATCGGAAACCGCCCAAAATTAAAGGATTTCCTTGGCTTTTTCAATCATCGGCGGGTGTCGCCGGATGGGAAATTGGAGCGGGTAGCGGGAATCGAACCCGCGCATCGAGCTTGGGAAGCTGGCAGGCTACCATTACATCATACCCGCACCGTGCGGCGTACATAATCCGCCGGCATTGACCGCGCAAGCCGCCGGGCGTAGGTCCGTTGCACCTCGTGATTTGTCCGGCCGGATTGCGGCGAGGCTCTCCCGTGAGGGGGAGGTGTTAAATAAGCGCGCTAAAGAGGCTCCGGGCGTGTGAGCGTCCTGTTCTTCCCGTGGTCGGACTGCCGTTTGTAGGAAGAGGCCGCGCCAATGTCTGAACAGCCGAAGACACGCCTTGCCACGGATTTGATCCATGCCGGGCGTATCCGCACCGATCTGGATGAGAATGCCGAGGCTTTGTTCCTTACCTCGGGCTTCACCTATGAAAGTGCTGACATGGCCGAAGCCGTGTTCGCCAACCAGGTCGAGCATTTCCAGTATTCGCGCTTTGCCAACCCCACAGTGACAATGCTCGAGCGGAAGCTCGCCAAGCTTGAGGGCGCCGAGGCTTGCCGTGCCACGGCCACCGGCATGGCGGCGGTACATGCGGCGGTGATGTGCGGGTTGAAGGTGGGAAGCCGTGTGGTCGCCTCCCGAGCCTTGTTCGGTTCGTGCCACTGGATCGTTTCCACTTTGCTGCCCCAATTTGGCATTGCGAGTGTGTTCGTGGATGGCGGCGACATGGCGGCTTGGAAAGCGGCGCTCGACCAGCCGACGGCCTTGGTGCTGCTGGAAAGTCCTTCCAACCCAATGCTGGACATTGTTGATTTGCGTGCCGTTTCCGATCTCGCGCATAGCGCCGGAGCGATTGTAGTGGTGGACAACGTATTTGCTACCCCCCTTTTGCAGAAGCCACTGGAACTGGGCGCGGATGTGGTGGTGTATTCGGCCACCAAGCATATGGAAGGCCAGGGCCGCGTGCTGGGCGGAGCCGTGTTAGGCTCCAAGAAATGGATCGAGGAGGTGTTCCAGCCCTTCTTCCGCAATACCGGCCCCTCGCTTTCGCCGTTCAACGCCTGGGTTATTCTCAAAGGGCTGGAGACGTTACAGTTGCGCGTCAGGGCGCAGAGCGAATCGGCAGAGAAGATCGCACAATTTCTGGACAGCCAGCCCAAGGTCAAGCGCGCACTATATCCCACTCTGGCGAGTTTCGCGCAGCGGCAATTGGCAATGCGCCAGATGAGCGGCGGCGGTACGCTGGTGACCTTTGAGCTTCACGGTGGCAAGGAGGAGGCGTTCCGCATGATGAATGCCCTCAATATTATTACCATTTCGAACAATTTGGGCGACACCAAATCGCTTGCCACCCATCCAGCCACGACCACCCATATGCGGATCGGTGCCGAAGAGCGGGCAAAGCTCGGCATTACCGATGGCACCATTAGGCTGTCGGTGGGGCTTGAGGATGTTGAAGATCTGCTCGAGGACTTAACCCAGGCACTCGCCAAGGTGTGATCAGCTGGACCAGCGTCCGATGCCCGCTTGCTGAGCGCGGTTGCTGACGTAAAATGTCCAGACGATCTGCACCAGTAGCGGAGTGAGCCCAATCCAGAGCCGAGGCACGGAGGGCGTGCTGATGAACGCTATTGCAGTTAGCCCGCCAAGGACAGCGAAGAGCCAGTGGATGACAGCCACCATCCAAGCATCCATGCCGGCCCGGCGGATGACCTGGTAAAGATGCCCATGATGCGCGCGGGCGATGTTCTCTCCTGCGAGCAACCGACGGATCAGAGTGAAGGTGACGTCGTAAAGGACGCCGGAGAGCAGGAACGGCACGAGCAGGAAGGACATCTGCACTTGCTCGAATCTTGCTGCGGCCACGGCGAACAGCGCCAGCATGAAGCCGCAGAACTGGCTACCGACGTCGCCCATGAAAATCCGGCCGCGGGGGAAGTTGAAGGGCAGGAATCCCAGCACCCCGCCTGCTAGCAGCAGCGAGGCGGTATAGATGAAAAACCCGCCCAGCATCCCGGAGATGCCAGCCAGAAACAGGCAAGAGATAAGCGTGACACCGGCGGCTAGGCCGTTCAGTCCGTCGATGAAATTCATCGCGTTGGTTATGTAGAGAAGAAAGAGTACGGTAAGCGGTATGCCGGCCCAGCCCAGTTCAAACCCGCCGTAAAACGGCAGAAACACATAGTGCATCCAAAGCCCGGAAACGATCACCGCCAAAGCCGCAAGCAATTGCGTGCCGAGCTTTACCGCGAAGGACATATCCAGCAGATCATCGAGCAAGGAGACCAGCGCGATGAGCACGGCGGCGGCGATAACGCCGATAAAATACGGTGCCGCCAAGCGTGAGACCTGGCCGTAGCGGTAGAGTAGCAGCACCCCTAGTAGAAACGCACCGACAATGCCCACCCCGCCGGATTTTGGGGTGGTGTGGCTGTGCGCTTTGCGGGCGTCAGGCTTATCTGGCACGCCGATCGTGATCATGATCCGGACGATGACGCCGGAGAAGATCGCGAGCCCCCCCATTAAGGCCAAGTGGCGGGGTAATGACAAAGTGGAAACCGACGGAAGTATCATGCTGGCGGGACCATGACCGAAACCTAGGGAAATGAGAAGATGCAGGGAATTGGAGCTGGCGGGGCTTGCCGTGGCTCCGCCAGCGCGCCAGAAGCAGGACGAGGCCACAATCCGGAACGGAGTGACAGGTGAGGATCGCGATTATCGGCGGCGGCTATGTTGGACTGGTCTCTGGTGCCTGTTTCGCGGAATTTGGTGTGTCTGTCGCGGTGGTTGAAGCGGACCCTGCCAAGCGCGACATCCTGCTCGGCGGGGAGATACCCATCTATGAGCCTGGGCTGGACAAACTGGTGGCCGATAATACCGCCGCTGGCCGGCTGACCTTTCCCGCCACGCTAGAGGAGGGAATTGAAGAGGCGGAGGCGATTTTTATCGCGGTTGGCACACCAACCCGCCGCGGTGACGGTCATGCGGACCTCACCTATGTGTTTGCCGCGGTAGAGCAGGTGTTGAAGGCGTTGAACCACCCCGCGGTAATTGTGACCAAGTCTACCGTGCCGGTGGGCACGGGGCGGAAGATTTTGGAGATGGCGAACGACTTGCGGCCAGATCTGGCGGTGGAGGTGGCCTCCAACCCGGAATTTTTGCGCGAGGGAAGCGCCATTGGCGATTTCATGCGGCCGGACCGTGTGGTGGTTGGGACGGAAAGCGAACGCGCGCGAGACGTACTGCGCCGGCTATATCGGCCGCTTTACTTGATTGAAACCCCGATCGTGTTCACTGGGCTGGAGACGGCGGAGCTAATTAAATACGCCTCCAATGGTTTTTTGGCGATGAAGATCACCTTCATCAACGAGATGGCCGATCTGTGCGAGAAGGTTGGGGGGGATGTAAACGACGTGGCCCGCGGAATTGGGCTGGACGGGCGAATTGGGCGGAAATTCCTGCATGCGGGACCTGGCTTTGGCGGCTCGTGTTTTCCGAAAGACACACTTGCCTTAATGCGCATCGCCGAGGAAGCGGGTGCTCCCTCACGGCTGATCCAGTCGGTTGTGGCGGTGAACGATGCCCGCAAGGAAGGGTTGGCGGCGCGCGTGGTGGCGGCCTGCGGCGGAGATGTACAGGGTAAGACAGTGGCGGTGCTGGGTTTGGCCTTTAAACCGGAGACGGACGACATGCGCGAGTCCCCTGCCTTGCCGCTCATCAGCGGTCTAGTTTCACGAGGGGCCAAGGTGCAGGCGTTTGACCCCGCAGCGATGCAGACGGCCAAACCCTTGTTGCCTGGAAGCGTGGTTTTAAAAGAGAGCGCCATTGATGCCTTGACCGGGGCGGACGCGCTTGTACTCATTACGGAATGGAACGAGTTCCGGGCCCTGGCGCCCGTCCGCCTGGAAGAGCTGATGCGCGGGCGAGTGGTGGTCGATATGCGCAATGTTTTTGATCCGGCACAGCTGCGCGCCGCAGGCTTCACTTATCTTGGGATAGGCCGTGCCGAGCCGTGATTCCCGATGCTTTCTCTGACACCAAGCCGTGAGGATCTAAGGTTTGAACGCCGTGCATACGCAGTATCCGGATTTCGCCAATCCCGAGTTGCTCGACAAAATACCCCTCACTGCCAAGACTATTCTGGATGTGGGCTGCGCACAAGGCGCGCTTGGCGGTGATTACCTGAGGCGTAACCCCGCCTGCCGCGTGCTAGGAATCGAGCAGGATAAGGTCGCCGGCGCGCATGCGCGCGAGCGCCTGACGGAGGTTTTCGTTGGCGATGTGGAAAAAGACCCGATGCCGTTCGATGTGCCGGAGGGCATCGACTGCATTATCTATGGCGATGTACTCGAGCACCTCTCGGATCCGTGGATGGTGCTGAAGGAGCATGCGAAACATCTCTCCCCTCAGGGCACTGTGCTGGTATGCATGCCCAATGTTGAGCATTGGAGCTTCGTCGCCCGGTTGTTGACCGGCGGTTTCGATTACGAGGACCAAGGGCTGTTCGACCGCACGCATCTGCGCTGGTTCACGCCCCGCACTATGGCCCGCGCGCTGGTGGACGCGGGACTGACGCTATCCGATGCTGCCCCCCGGCCGATCGCTACGGACAGGGCAGAGCAATTCACGGCCATGCTGACGCCGGCCCTGCAGGCGTTGGGTGTGGACCCGCAGGAATATCTCAACCGTTCGATCCCGTTGCAAGTGATCTGGCGGGCACGCAAGACAGATGTGCCGCGCCTGGAGCTTAGCGCGACAATGCTTGCCCCGCAGGGCGGCGTTTCGGATGTGCGGGTGGTGGAGCCGTTGCGTGCCCTACGCACGGACAGTTCGATTTACAGTAACATCGTCGTTGAGTCGGGGTTGAGGCCCCAGTTAGGCGGTACGCCGCGCGTCGCGGTTCTGCATCGACCGCTATTGCTGGGCGAGAGCGGCCTGGCACGCCTGCGCGCGCTGCTGGAGCAGGATTATGTTGTTGTGAGCGAGTTTGACGACCATCCGGTTTTCATGGAGGAGCGCGGGGTGAATTTGGCCGAGCTTCTGACGTTTCGCGGCGTGCATGCTGTTCAGACCAGCACGCCAGCCCTGGCCGACGCGCTTCTGGCGGACAATCCAGAGGTGGCTGTCTTTCCCAACGCGGTGTTCGAGCTGCCACCGGTGCGCAATTTCTCGAGTGTTGAGCATCTCACCCTTTTCTTTGGCGCGTTGAACCGGCAGAACGATTGGGCGCCACTGATGCCGGTACTGAACGAGGTAGCCCGCGCGGTGGGAGAACGCCTACACTTTCGAGTGGTTTTCGATGAGGCATTCTTCAACGCTCTCGAGACGCCGCATAAAACCTTCGAGCCCTCGATGGTGGATTACGCGAATTACATGCGTGAACTGGGCCGGGCCGAGATCAGTTTCATGCCATTGGAGGACAACCCTTTTAACCGCGCCAAGTCGGACCTAAAATTCATCGAGGCCGGGGCCTCGCGCGTTTGTGCGCTGGCGAGCCGCGTGGTTTATGGCGATTCCCTGCAGGATGGCAAAACTGGCGTTCTGTTTGGCTCTCCGGCAGAGCTGCGTAGCGCGCTGCTGCGGCTGCTTGCTTATCCGGAGGCGACACGGCGCATGGCCGACTTGGCTCGAGCCTACGTTGCCCGGCAGCGCATGTTGGCCTACCAGGTGGCGGCGCGGGCGGAGTGGTACCGTGCCCTTTGGGAACGCCGAGTGGAATTAAACGAGGCGCTGAAGCAGCGCGTGCCGGAGTTGTTTACCTGATGGTTGAATCTCAGACTCAAAAAGTCCGCATTAGCGAACATATCAAGGTCGAATGGTTGCACGGCCGTTTCGCCCACGATAAGTGCGGCAATTGCGGCTATGAGGGACAGGTTGAACAGATTTTGGCGGCGGACCTCGCCCCACTGGGTAATCATTTTGAACTAGTCTTGCAGGTTTGCCCGCGTTGCACGGCACGTTTTGTCGATGATGTGCCACGCACGGATTATGCCGCCGACCAGTTGATTGAACTCGGCTGGCATACTTATCAGGCGCAAATCGGCGCGGGCATCTGGCCCATTACGGTGCCATTGGCGGCGATTGATAAACCGCCTGGTGCGCGTGTTCTGGAAATTGGAGGCGGTTTTGGCTTCGGACTAGATGTCTGTGTGCAGGCGCTGGGTTGGCAGGGAGTTGGCTATGATCCGTCGCCTCTTGGAGACTATGGCCGTAAGGAGCTTGGGCTCGATTTGCGCCAGGATTATTTTACCGAGGAGCGGCTACAGGACGGGAGGTGGGACGTAATCATCGCCACTGAGCTGATTGAGCATCTGGATGATCCGCCGGCTTTTCTCAAGCTAATGCGCAAGGCCATTGCCGAGGATGGGGTGCTGATGCTGACAACTCCGGATGGCGCCTGCATCACGCCAGAGCTTTCCAATGACGAGTTGGTCTCACCTCTGGCCGCCGGTGCGCATCTCGTGCTGCAAACGGCGCAAAGCTTGCGTATGGCGTTGGAAGAGGCCGGGTTTGCATATTGCGACGTGCGCAGCGAACAGATGGGGCTCACTGCCTATGCGTCGGCCGTGCCGTTGGCGTTGAAGGAGGATTGCACCCGGGCGCGTCGGCTCTACCGGCGTTATCTTGGTCAGCGCGCGGCTTCGGCGGTTCTGGGCTCGGATACGCAGATCGGCTTTGCGACGCGCGAGTTGTCTGATGCTGTCAATGACGGTGATTTTGCGGCCGCCGATACGGCTTGGCTAATTCTGTGCGACGGTGTTCGTCAGAGATACGGGTTAGACCTGGAGACGCTTTCCGCTTTGCCTGAGGGGTGCGGCACGGCCTCGCTCTCGGAGCTCGTTGAGCGCATGCCTCTGGGGTTGGGAGTAATTTTTTTCGCGCGCGCCATGCGTAAATTGGGCGGTGGTGAAAGCCGGGCGGCGGTTCGGCCGCTCTTCGAATTGGCTATGAAGGGCTGCGCTGCGCTGCAGCAGGCGTTGGCCCAGCGCCTGCTGGATGACAAGCTGGCCGATCGGGTTGGTGAGCAGGCGCATCTCGAATTTCTGTCCTGCGAGGCTGCGGCCGGCCGGCTGGACGTCGTTGAGACGCTGACGGCGCTGTCTGCGCACGAAGCCCGTTGGCGCGGCTTTGTGGCTCTGGTGAACGCCGGTGCCTACGAGGCGGCAGCGCGGCTGCGGGACCGTCTGGGGGGGATGGACGGCACCCTTCCCCCCAGGCTGCGGCGTGATGTGTTGCTCACCAGCTTGTTTTTGGAATTGAGCCCGGCAGGAGACCGTTCACGGGCGGCGGCGCTGCTGCCGACATTATTGCAGGCTGGAGAGGATGAAGCCGCGACGCAAATGCTCGCCCTGGCCGCATTCGTGGCGCTGGTGAATGCCCAGATGTTCGACGAGGCGCGGGGATTACTGAAACAAGTCGACCCGATTTTGCTGGCACTCGCTCCTCCTTTCACGCCGGGTGCGTGCAATGGGTTGTTTGCAGCAGGAATTTTGTTCCTGCAGGAGAAGAAAACCTTGTCACGCAGCGCAGCCTCTTTTGCCCGCCTTCGCGACTGGCTGGTAAAGCAGGTGAAGCCGGGAGAGTTGCCACAGTCGTTATTTTGGCACGCCTTGCGCGGCGAGGTGATGGCGATGACTAAACTGAACCGCGGCGCCGAGGCGCAAGTGCTGTTGCAAAGCTTCGTGCCGGTCTATCCGGATGCGCCGGACGATCTTGTGGCGATGTTTGAAAAGGTCTGACGGGTGGTCCGGCGGCTGAAGACGCTGATCCGAAGTCTGCTGTCAGCAGTGGCGTGGTGGAGTCTTGCGCCGCTAGCCGTGGTAGCGGGACGGTTGCGTCGCCGCGGACAGATTGTGCGGTGCTGGCCGCAAGCAGAGATCGTACTAGGCCCGCGGGTGGTCCTGTTCATGCATTTTGACAGGCACGGCAATGTGCGGCGGCAATTGCTGGATTACATCCGCGCGTTCAGGGAAAATGGTCGAGACGTGGTTTTCGTGACCAATTCCGGGCGATTGGCCGTCGAGGCAGAGGCGGCGCTGCGGGAATTATGCGCCGCGGTGGTTATCCGCCGGAATGCTGGCTATGATTTCGGCGCTTGGGCAGATGTGCTGGACAGGCTTGGCTTGCCACGGGCGGAAACACAGGAGCTCATTCTTGCCAATGATAGCCTGTTTGGCCCGCTGGTTCCGCTTGGGGATGTGCTACGTCGGTTGAATTATGCCAAGGCGGATGTGTGGGGCCTAACCGAGAGTTGGCAGCTGCGATACCACCTACAATCTTATTTTCTGGCCTTCGGGCCGGCGGCCCTGCGGACCGAAGGGTTTACAAAATTCTGGCGCGCTGTGCGGCCGGTGCCGATGAAATCCTACGTCATCAAGCGTTATGAGGTTGGCTTGACGCAGGCCATGACAAAGCTCGGGCTGAAGTGCGCCGCTTTATGGCCCTATGAAATGCTGACCGCGATGGTGGGCCGCGATGAGTTGGCGCAGTTGTTGGCCGAGGAGGAAACGCTGATCGGCAAGGCTGACCCAGCGCAGACGATGCGTAAGGAGCAGGCGCTGTATATCCGCGAGAGTGTCGCCCAACGCCTGCCGCTGAACCCCACTTCAGACCTCTGGCGGCAGCTGCTTCTGTCAGGTTTTCCGTTCATCAAGCGGGAACTGCTGCGCGACAATCCCAGCGATGTTTTGGATGTGGGGGATTGGTGCGAGGTATTACGCGAGGCTCTGGGTGCGGACCCTGAGCCAATTCGTCAGGATTTGCGGCTGATGCTGAAAGGCAAGGCGCCCTGATCCGGCTTGGCACCCGTGTCGTTCTTGTTATGCTCTGGACCTTGCCGGCTGCTTGCGTGCAAGCGGTGCTACTGGCACTGCCAGGGTGGGGCAAGGCGCGGTTCGCGCGGCTCTACTGGCGGGGGGTTGGGCGGATTTTGGGGTTGCAACTGCGCCTAGTGGGCGAATATTCCAGCCATCGCCCCACCCTTTTTGTCGCCAATCACTGCAGCTGGTTGGATATTGTGGCGCTAGGCGGCGCGCTACCAGGCTGCTTCATTGCTAAGGCTGAGGTTGCGAAATGGCCGGGGATCGGGTTCATTGCTAGGCTGGGGCGAACGGTTTTCGTCTCGCGTAGCCGCCAGACCGTGGCGCACGAGCAGCATCTGCTGGAAATGAGGCTGGAAAGCGGGGATAACGTTATTCTATTCCCAGAGGGCACGACCTCTGACGGCAACCGGGTGCTACCTTTCGCCTCTGCATTCTTTACCCTCGCCTTTGGACCGGCGCGACCCTGGGTGCAGCCTGTGACCATTGTTTATGACGAACTCGAGGGGCAGCCGGTCCGACGCGGGGATCGTGCTGAAATTGCCTGGTATGGGGATATGGACCTCGCCCCACACCTTAAGCGCCTGCTGCGTCGTCGTCGTCTACGTGCGACCATTTTGTTCGGCGAGCCGCTTCCTCCAGGCGGTTTTGCCAACCGCAAAGCGCTTTGTACGGCGTTGGAGCGGATGATTGGTCAGAACGCGGCTGCATTACGGCAGGGAGGAGGGGTGCCTTCCGGTAGCGCAGCCCAGCCGTGAAACCAAAGGGCTGCCGTGGTTCGATGTGGTCCGGTATTTAGCTTGATCTTGGTACGTCCGGCTTATATTCCTGGGAGCATATAAGATAAGGCTTGGAAACGGCCATGAAAATAAAGCGGGACGCAGCAGAATGAAGCGCAAAGATGGATTGGCCATGAAGCTTGCTATGCTGGCACTGGCGACAGCCCTTGTAGTGCACGGCCATTGTGCATTTGCCCAGGGCGCTGCCCCAGACCCAACAGCGGCAGCTAACGGTTATGTTGATGCCCCGCATAACTGGCAGATGTGGTTTCCTGCTGCGGGCAGCCCGATGCAGGCCAGGATCGACTGGCTAATGAAATATGTGCTCTGGATCATGGCCGGGGTGGTGGGGTTCGTGGCCATCTTGTTGGGCTATGTGCTGATCCGTTTCCGCGCGGGCAGGCATCCCAAGCCTAGCCAGACTACGCACAACACGCTGATCGAGATCATCTGGGTCGTCGTGCCCTGTATCATCCTCGCCATCATCATCATCCCATCGATTCATTTGATCTATTATGAAGCAAATGCCAGCGACCCGTATATGACCGTGACCGTGACCGGTCACCAATGGTACTGGGAATATAAATATAACGCTGTGCCCGGGCTTGATTATTCGAGCTACATGATCCCCGATGACCAGATAAAGCCTGGCGAGATCCGCCGGCTTTCGGTGGACCACCCGCTAGTGCTGCCGGTAGGCAAGAAGATCCGCTTCGTCATCACCAGTGCCGATGTGCTGCATGGCTTCTACCTGCCCTCACTGGGCGTACAGAAATACGCCATTCCTGGCACCGATCTGACGAGTTGGACCACCATCGAGAAGCCCGGCACCTATTTTGGCCAGTGTAACCAGATTTGCGGTATGGACCACGACGCTATGCCCATAGAGATAAAGGCAGTGCCTCTAAAGGATTACCTAGCTTGGACGAAGATAGCTCTCGCTAATTACACGGATAATACCGTAAGCTCGCCGCTTTCGTCGCCGATGCCCCGTAACCAGCTGGCCGACGCCACGCGCTGAGGAGCCGAAGAATGTCCATTACCGTTGACGATCATGCCTTGATTGACCAAGCTCACCATAAGCAGAGCTTTGTCTCGCGTTGGCTGATGAGTACCAACCACAAGGACATTGGCACGCTATACATCACTATGGCGTTCATCGGCGCCTGCTTCGGCGGCGTGCTCTCGATGATTATGCGCCAGCAACTGATGTATCCGCATAACGATATCATCACCAATGGCAACACCTGGAATGCCATCATTACTGCCCATGGGCTGATCATGATCTTCTGGTTCGTGATGCCGGCGCTGATTGGCGGTATGGGCAACTGGTTCGTGCCTATGATGATAGGCGCTCCCGATATGGCCTTTCCGCGATTGAATAATATGAGTTTTTGGTTCCTGGCTGCGGGGTTCGTTTTCGTGCTGTTGGGGTTATTTCTGGACTCGGGTACAGGGGCAGGGTGGACACTGTATCCGCCGCTTGACAATGCCCAGTATTCTCCTGGCGTGGCGACGGATTTTACGCTGTTCTCCCTGCATTTAGCAGGCATCTCCTCGCTCCTGGGTGCAATTAATTTCATTGCCACCATTTTGAACATGCGCGCACCCGGCATGACGATGCACAAGATGCCACTGTTCTGCTGGGCTATTTTGGTGACGGCATTCTTGCTGCTACTGGCGATTCCGGTGCTGGCGGGGGCAGTGACAATGCTGATCATGGATCGCAATTTCGGCACCTCCTTCTTCGAGCCATCAGGTGGCGGCGACCCGGTGCTTTTCCAGCATCTGTTCTGGTTCTTCGGGCATCCGGAAGTGTACATCATGATTTTGCCGGCTTTCGGCATCATCTCGCATGTGGTTTCCACCTTCTCTAAGAAGCCGATTTTCGGGTATCTTGGTATGGCTTATGCTATGGTGATCATCGGGTTCGTGGGCTTCGTGGTCTGGGCGCACCACATGTTCGTCTCCGCCATTTCTACGGATTCCAAGATTTATTTTGAGGTGGCGACACTGATTATCGCAGTGCCCACGGGTATCAAGGTGTTTTCCTGGATTGCCACGATGTGGGGCGGCTCGATTGAGTTTAAGACACCGATGCTTTGGGCCGTGGGCTTCATCTTCCTATTCGTGATCGGCGGAGCGACTGGCGTGGTACTTGCCAATGCAGGGCTGGATCAGGAGTTGCATAACGACTACTTCCTCGTTGCGCATTTCCATTATGTGCTTTCAATGGGAGCGGCCTTTGCCATCTTCGCCGGTTTCTATTTCTGGATCGGTAAAATGAGCGGGCATCCATATCCGGAATTTTGGGGTAAGGTGCATTTCTGGACCTTCTTCGTCGGCGTTAACCTCACCTTCTTCCCTCAGCATTTCTTGGGGCTGGCTGGGATGCCGCGCCGCTACCCTGATTACGCGGATGCGTTTGCGGGGTGGAACTTTGTCTCCTCCGTCGGCTCGATAATTTCCGGGCTTTCGACGTTGGTGTTCTTCTACGTTCTTTATGCCGTGTTTACCTCGAAGGAAAAGCTCGCCGATAATTACTGGGGCGAGGGTGCGACGACGTTGGAATGGGCTGTGCCCAGCCCGGCTCCGCACCACACTTTTGAGGACGTACCGATTATCCGTTAGGAGCCGTCTTGTCCGACCGCGTTTCTGATTTTCTTCATGAAGCCGTCTCCGTCCCGCATCTAGGGGCGGAGCCGAAAGACTGGCTGGCGTTGCTCAAGCCCCGCGTGGTCTCACTAGTAGTGTTTACCGGCGCCATCGGACTTGCCATAGCGCCCGGTCACCTCAACCCACTGCTGGCGGCGATTGCGGTTTTCTGCATCGCGCTGGGTGCAGGTGCCGCTGGTGCCATTAACATGTGGTACGACCGCGATATCGACGCGATCATGCGCCGCACTACATCGCGGCCGATTCCGGCGGGCAAGATCGAGGCAGGCGGGGCGCTGGGCTTTGGTATAGTGCTCGCGGTAATCTCGGTACTGCTGCTGGCAATGGCTACGAATCTCTGCGCTGCCGGGGTGCTGGCGTTTTCTATCTTCTATTATGCGGTCATCTACACGATGTGGCTGAAGCGCCGCACGCCGCAGAATATCGTAATTGGCGGAGCGGCAGGGGCGTTTCCACCAGTCATCGGCTGGGCCTCTGTCACGGGGCATGTTGGGCTGTTGCCGGCGATGTTGTTCCTGATCGTGTTTTTCTGGACGCCGCCGCATTTCTGGTCACTTTCGCTTTACGCCTCTACCGATTACGAAAAGGCGGGCGTGCCTATGCTGCCAGTGGTGAAGGGGGCACGGCATACACGCTGGAACGTGTTCATCTATGCGCTGCTATTGTTTCCGTTGGCCCTTTCGCCCTGGTTCCTTGGTCTCGTAGGGCCAATTTACGGTGCCACAGCCTGTGTGCTGGGGGTGGTCTTTCTTTACTTCGCCTGGGGCGTGCTGCGAGATAAGCAAGACGCAAAGGGCGTCAGCCTGACCAAGGACCAGCCCGCGCGTGTCGCCTTCAAGTTCTCGATCCTGTATTTGTTCTTGCTTTTTACCGCCATAGCCGTGGACCGGCTCGTTTGATGGTGGCGGCGCAGGATAGGGAGGATTATGAAAAGGACCGCATGCCGCGCGTCGAGATTGCAGAATCGCATTGGAGCGACGAGCAGAAGGCGGAGTTCTTACGCCGTCGCCGGGCGCGTAATTTTCTGCTGCTAGCGGCACTTGGTGGGTTCTGCCTGATTATTTACGTGATCGCGATGGTAAAGCTGCACGAATACGGACGGATGTGGTGAGTATCGTTTAAAGAAACAAAGGCAAAGGGAGGCAGGAATGAGCGGCACGATTCATACCGCAACGGACCAGGTGAAGGGCACGGTGCCCCACCCGTACCATCTTGTTGATCCCAGCATCTGGCCGCTTTGCGGTGCCGCCGCAGCGATGATCACCTTCACGGGCATTATCCTGGCCGCGCATTTTCGTGATTTCATCGTCCTCGCAATTGGCGGGGTGGCGGATGTGAGCGTGATGTTCATGTGGTGGCGCGATGTGATACGGGAGGCGCGCACGCCGGGGTTGCATAAGATCGTAACTCAAGTGGGCCTGCGCTATGGCATGGCACTGTTCATCTCATCTGAGGTGATGTTCTTCGTGTCCTTCTTCTGGAATTATTTCAATTATTTCTTCTTTCCAGAGAAAATGGGCACGGCCTTTGCACCAGTCTGGCCTCCGCAGGGAATCACTACGATCGACCCATTTGCAATTCCGCTGTTCAACACCATGGTGCTGCTGCTTTCAGGTACTACCATCACCTGGGCACATCATGCGCTGCTGGAGAACGATCAGAAAAACCTGGTGCGGGGGTTGGGGGTCACGATTGTGCTTGGCCTGATGTTCCTGTGCGGGCAGGCGTGGGAATATACGCATTCACCCTTCCCATTCTATCATGGCGGAATTTTCGCCTCCTCCTTCTTTATCGCGACGGGTTTCCATGGCGTCCACGTGATCATCGGCACGCTGTTCCTGATCGTCTGCTTCTTCCGAGCGCGCGCTGGTCAATTTACGCCCAAGCGTCATTTCGGGTTCGAGGCGGCGGCCTGGTATTGGCATTTTGTGGACGTAGTGTGGCTGTTCCTGTTTGTGTGCATTTATTACCTTGGCCGCAGCGCGATTACTGCGGGATAATTGCTTGCGCCGTCTAATCGCCCCGGGGCTGACAGCGTTCGCGGCTTTTTGCCTGTTTATTGCACTCGGCGTGTGGCAGCTTCACAGGCTGAAATGGAAAGAGGGCATCATTGCCGATATTCGTGCGGCGCAGGTGGCTCCTCCGGTGAAGATGCCGGCAGTTCCAAGCCCATTCGAAAAGGTGTTCGTGACCGGCGTGTGGGTGCCGGGCAAGGCTGCACTTTATGGGCAGATTGTGCATGACACGCCTGATGGCCCGGTTTCCGGCGGGGAGCTGATCATGCCGCTTCGCCGGGAGAATGGGCAGGTTTTGCTCATCGATCTTGGTTGGGTACAGCAATCCGTGCCAGTGCCCCTGGTTACCCCTCCGCTACGACCGTCGGGCTATATTCATGCTGCCATCAGCCGCGGTTTTTTCTCCCCGCCGGACGATCCCGCCAAGGGACATTATTATACACTGAACCCGGTTACGATCGGCAAAGGGATGGGGCTTGAAAATGTGGCACCCTATATCCTGATCGCCATGGGGCCGAAGCCGCCGCCTGGTAGCCCGCTGCCGCAACCCGCGCAAGATTTGCCGACGCCGCCTAATAACCATTATGAATACGCGCTTACCTGGTTCGGCTTCGCCGGAGTGCTGGTATTTGAATTCATCTTCATCGCCCGCAAAAGGCTGCTGAGATCATGAGCGCATATGAGGCATTAAAATCTTCCTTTCATCGTATTGCCTGTTTGGACGAAGCCGGTGCCATGTTGAGTTGGGATGCGGCTGCAATGATGCCAGAGGGCGGGGCCGAGGCGCGTGGCGAGCAGTTGGCGGTGTTGGCCGGATTGAGCCACGAGTTTCTCTGTGCGCCGGAGGTGGGAGAAAATCTGTCCCAGGCCCATGTGCAAACCGCCTGGGACAGCCAAAACCTAGCGCTGATGAAAGAGGCGCATCTGCGCGCCACTGCGCTGCCGCGCGACTTGGTAGAGGCGCAGGTGCGCGCGGGAAGGGCCTGTGAGAGCATCTGGCGCGCCGCACGTAAGATCAGCGATTTTGCCGCTGTGCGGCCGGCGCTGACGGAGGTGGTGTGCCTGGCCCGCGAAGGTGCGGTGATTCTGGGCGAGGCGCTGGGGCTTTCGCCTTATGATGCGCTGATGAGCCAGTATCAGCGTGGAATATCCTCAGCGGAGGTGAACGCCATTTTCGCCCGTTATGAGGCGTTTTTGCGCGACGCACTGCCTCTTGCCGAGGCGTTGCAAGCTAGACGGGCGCATCAGGTGTTGCCGTCGGGGCCATATCCCGAGGCGGTGCAGGCGGAGTTGGCGCGGCGTTTGGCGGCGGCAGTCGGGCTGAATTTCAATGCTGCCCGGCTGGATGTGTCGGCGCACCCGTTTTGCGGTGGCACTCCTACCGATATCCGCATCACTACACGCTATGACGAGACAGATTTCTGCGCGGCGTTGATGGGAGTACTGCACGAGACCGGCCATGCGCTCTACGAGCAGAACCTGCCTGCCGCCTGGGCTAGACAGCCAGTGGGGGCAGCAGCAGGCATGGCGATGCATGAAAGTCAGTCCCTCATTATCGAGATGCAGGCGGTGCGTTCGGATGCGTATCTCTCCTATCTGGCGCCGCTGGCTGCAGAGGCGTTTGGCAAGGAGATTACGCTGGCGGGGTTGAAACATCGCCTGCGGCGGGTGGAGCGCAGCTTCATCCGCGTGGAGGCCGATGAGATGACTTATCCGGCTCATGTGTTCCTGCGCTTCCAACTGGAGCAGGCATTACTTTCCGGCGACCTCGCGGTGGCGGACTTGCCGGGCGCGTGGAACGAGGGGTTTAAGAAATTGCTAGGCATTATCCCGCCTGATGATGCGCGCGGCTGCCTGCAGGATATTCATTGGTTCGACGGGGCCATTGGCTATTTTCCCTCCTATACACTCGGGGCGATGGCCGCGGCACAGTTGATGGCCGCCGCCCGCAAGGCGCTACCGGATTTGGACGCGGCTTTGGCTCAAGGTGACCTCTCGCCGCTGATCTCTTGGTTGTCGATTCATGTTCACCGCCTCGGCGCCTCTGCCGGATTTAACGAAATTCTGCAGTCAGCGACAGGAGAAACCTTGAATCCTGAGTATTTTGAGGCGCATCTGACGGTGCGCTATCTTGGCTGATTTGGTGCTTTTCTGGTGGCGGCTGTGATTGCGAGTTCGTTGGCAGTGCGGGCATGAGTACAATTTTTGCGTCAATTACTGGGCGTGGCGGCGCCGTGGCCACGTTGCGGCTTTCTGGTTCCGGTAGTTTTAAAATTGTTGAAGCTCTGGCAGGGAGGTTGCCAGCGCCGCGCCACATTAGCTTGAAGCGTTTGCAGTTTCGGGGGCAGGTTTTGGACGAGGCGCTTGTGGCGCTGTTTCCTGCACCGCGTAGCTTCACTGGCGAAGATGTAGCGGAGTTTTCTGTTCATGGCGGCCGCGCGGTACTGGCGGCGGTGAGTGCGGCGCTTGTAGCATTAGGCGCGCGCCCGGCTGAGCCAGGCGAATTTTCGCGCCGCGCCTTCGAGAATGGCAGAATGGACTTGTTGCAGGCCGAAGCAATGGCGGATCTGATCGCTGCGGAGACCGAGGCACAGCGAACACAGGCGCTAGACGGCCAGCTGCATGCGGCTTGCATGGTGTGGCGGGAGCGGCTGCGGCACTTAATGGCACGGCAAGAAGCATTGATCGATTTTCCGGACGAGGATTTGCCACCTGAAGTGGATGAAGAGTTGCGAGGCGGAATCACAATTTTACGCGATGAAATGCAGGCTGCCCTGCACGCTGCTCCGGCAGCGGAGCGGTTGCGTGAGGGATTAGAATTCGTGATTCTTGGCCCTCCCAATGCCGGCAAATCGACGCTGCTGAACGCGCTAGCAGAGGATGAGGTGGCAATCGTTTCCGAGCTTCCAGGTACTACACGAGATGCGGTGGGCGTGCGGATTGATTTGGGCGGCGTGCCGGTGCGTCTGACCGATACGGCCGGGGTGCGGGAGACACAAGACGTGATTGAAGCCGAGGGCGTGCGCCGGGCAAAGGCCAAGGCAGAGAAGGCTGATTTTGTGATTCTTCTGGCAGCGCCAGGGGAGAATTTCGCACCTCCGCCGGCGGGCATTCCCTTGCTTCGGGTGCGCAGCAAAGCGGATATTCACGGACGTGATGACGAGTTTTGCGTTTCCGCGAAAACGGGGCAGGGAATGGCGGTGCTGCGCGCGCGGTTGGTGGAGGAGGCGCATGCGTTGACGGATCGGCACGGCGCAGCAGCACTTGCCCGCCCGCGCCAAGTAGCCTGCGTGCGTGATACCGTGGCCGCACTTGATACGGCGCTGATGCTGGAGGAGCCCGAATTGCGCGGTGAGGAATTGCGACATGCCGCTCACGCCTTGGCGCGTCTGGCCGGCGGTATTGGGGTAGAAGAGATTCTTGACGCTGTTTTCTCCGGTTTTTGCATCGGCAAATAGTTGGAGTGGGATGACCTAAGACGCATTCGCCGCGCCAATTTATTTTATGCCTAAAGCTGCCTCTGAATTATCCACTGACACCGTAAAGCCCCTGTCTCCATGGGGGTATAAGGCGCATGTATTTTCTTGAATTTGCAATCTAAGTCTCGGCCATAATCAACCATGATTTGCACTTTTAGGTACCGGATGAATGATGGCAACCATACAAAATGGTTGATATCTCGCGCTCGCGCGGTCAATTTCTTTTGGAATTGGTGCAATGATGTCCAGAAACATGCAATCCGGCATAACAAAAAAATGGCCGAATGGATTTGACTTAAACAAATTGTCGTCCGGCTGCGGCCAAGAGCTCGGTCTCATAGCCAAACAATCCAAGCTGTCTATGAAAAATTCGCTGACGCCAGAAGGATCAGCAAAAGGAGCCGCCTCCGGTATAGGGGCCAAAAAGCTTATGGTTGGGTTTCACTCAAAGCCGTGGGTGTTAGGATTCAGGATGGCGGCATCATCTACTGCAGGCGTGAGCTAAGATTTTGGAACAGTCGACCCATCCCGATCAAAGCTGAGATTTTAACGGGAAACTTTGCCGAGAACGACGCTGGCTAGTGTTTTTTTAAACATCACCATTGCACTGCCGGACAACGGGGGGCCGCCGACCGAGAAGCAGATCGGGATTGATTTCGGCTTAAAGAATCTTACTACGTGTTCCGAAGGTACGAAGGTCAAGCGCAGCAGCTTTTGCCGCGATCTCAAAGCAAAGCTTGCTGTCGCCCAAAGGGCGAAGAAGAAGCGTCAAGTGAAAGCGACTCATCGCAAGATCGCAAACCGACGCAAGGACAAAAACCACAAGGTCAGCACCGAGATTGCTAAAATGTACGGGTTGATTGTGGTAGGAAATGTGTCCTCATCGAAAGTGGCGAAGACCAGAATGGCCAAGTCGGTGCTGGACCACGGATGGTCTGATCTCAGGGCAATGCTCAGCTATAAAGCCATTGGACGCTGTGGCATTTTCCTTGAGGTCAAAGAGGCCAATACAACCCGAACCTGTTCGTTTTGTGGAAGCAGAACGGGGCCGAAAGGTGTCGCAGGGCTCGGAATGAGAGATTGGGTTTGTGAGACATGTGGAACCGAACACGATCGGGATCAAAAATGCCTCACAAAACATTCTCCGCCTCGGGCATGAGGCGCTCACTGGAGGAAGCCTCGTCCTTTAGGGCGAGGAACATGTCAAAGATATAGAAGGACAATTCAAGCAGAGGCTAAGCCAGGGGATTGACGTCCAACGCTGCCAAGCCAGCCCAGCTTGTTGCGCTGAGCGATGGCCGCCGGTAGTAATTGAACCTCTGCTCCGGTACACCTTTTTGCAACGAGGGGCCGACGGTGAGCCCTGTGCTGAGCATCGGGGCGACGGTGGCGTAGACGTAGCCTTGCGGCGAAAGATTAGCGGACACTGTTTGCATGAAGTCTTCTGATAGTGGGTTTTTCATGCGTTTCAGTGCCAGTGCTGCAAATGCCGTGCCTTCCAGCCAAATGCCGTGGCTGGCGCTAGAAAATCCGATTCCCAATCCGTGTTGCAGCTTGCCGATGGCGCTCGTTGCGCTGGCGGCGCTACCCAGCCCGGCGAGATAGGGCCAGATGCCAGCATCTGCAGCCACCATCGCGCTCGGCTTGCCTTCTGGCGTCAGCCCAGCTTTGAACAGCCCAGCTCGTGCGTCGTAAGCGGCATGAACAAATGCGGCAGCGTGAGCGGCGTCCTTTGACCTTCCAAGTTTCCTGAAGGCCACGGCAAGATCCAGATTTTGCTCAGTGCTTTGCCAAGTGAGTTTTTGCTGGGAAGAGTCGTAGCCGTAAAAGCCGCCATAATAGCCCATGGGAGCCCGGAGCTGCTTATCCAGAAAATTCCCCGCGCTGTTGGCAGGCTTATCCATACCAAGCGCCGTCCATAGTAGCATGGCCCAGGCGACAGGGCCGGTATCGGTGCCAGTCTGATACGGATCTTCATCCCATTGGTGGGTTTTAGCGTTCCAGAAGCCTGGAAGTTTGGCGGGAATCGCCATCGGCCCTGCGGCATAGCTATTGCGTAGGCGGCCATCGGTGAATTTGCGGTCATGCGCTTGAGCGAGGGCGAGTGCTTGGCCGATGCGCTGTGCCTCGCGCCTGTGCCCGGCGGCGAGCATCAGCAGCCCGGCCAGGGCGTTGTCATAGACATACGCGACGGTGCCTTGCGTCAGGTCGAAATCATTGGCACGCGGTCCGGTATTCACGATATAGGAATTGAGCAGCGCCGGGCCGTTGCCCAGCGCCGCCATCTGACGGAGAATGGCCTGCAAGAAGCCGTCGTGCGGTTTCTTTTGGGCCCGCGCGGCGGTGAGCAGCAGCAACGCGCCAGCGCAAAATCCCCGGCGGGTTATACTACTAGTCAAGAATTTCTGCGAGAAGCTCGGCTGTGCGGCCATTGGCGATGATAGCCGCGCGGGCATCATAATGAATTCCTCCCTCGCGGGCGAAGGCGTGCTGCACATTCGGGTAGACGAAGGCATCGACCCAGTCGTTATCCTCGACGCCTTCAAGCAGCTTGGTGCGGGCAGCGGCGGGGAAGTACTCGTCTAGCTCCGCGATATGCAGCATCAGCGGCGCGTCAATCTCATCAAATTCTGGCAATAGATTGTCCAACGCCACGCCGTAATAGGAGACGTTGACGTCCGCATCGGAGCGCGCTGCCATCATCACTGCAAGGCGCCCGCCGAGGCAATAGCCGAGGGTGCCGGCATTGCCGTTGCAGCCGGGCAACGCCCGTGCGGCGGCGAGGGTCGTGAGGAGGTCTTCGATTCCCTTATCCTGGTCGAAGCGATTCATCAGGCCAACGGCTTTCTTCCACTCGGCTTCGGTCTTGTCTGAAAGATTTACCCCTGGCTTCAGCCGCCAGAACAGATCTGGTGCGATGGCGATGAAGCCTTGCGCGGCGAGATGCCGAGCCGTTTCACGCAGCGAATCGTTGACGCCGAAAATTTCCTGGATCACCACGACAGCGCCAGCTTTGGCCTTGCCTTCCGGCTCCCAGACAAAAGCTGAAAATTCACCGCTGCCGTCGGCAGCCGGCAGTTTGATTTCGCGCATATGGGTCTCCGTTGCTCTCGCGGTTGCTTGCTCGGCCCATGGGGCCATCCGGAGTTTAGGTGATACGGGGAAAGACGCAAAGACGCAAAGACGCAAAGACCCTGGCACTGGACCGTGTAATAAGCTGTGGCAAAAAATATCATGATCCACGTTATTTGTGGCAGGGCTCGGACGATCAGGCTGCTTGCGCGTAGGCCAGGGCA
The DNA here is from genome assembly GCA_021818425.1 of Pseudomonadota bacterium. Classification (GTDB taxonomy): domain Bacteria; phylum Pseudomonadota; class Alphaproteobacteria; order Acetobacterales; family Acetobacteraceae; genus Acidocella. The sequence continues at coordinate 4,723 of JAKAEC010000026.1, read as the reverse complement.
AAGAGACGCGCGGCTAGCGCGGGCGGCAACTGGCGGGAGGGCAGGTCCATCTCCAACATGGGCGCGTGGGTTTCGCCCGGTGCCCTCGGCAGTGGGAACAAGATCCCTGCGCGCCGAGTCTCCACCGGCACCTCACCCGCTGGCGTGGCAATCATCGTGCCGGCCATGAAGCAGACCGGCTGCTTGGTTTTCAGATCTCAGCAATATTGGCTGCCGGTAGTGCCGGAGGTAAGCGCGTCCGACGCGCTGTTTTGGACGGCGACCAAATACCAGTTGCCGGTGCCGTTTGTCGCACTGGCGGTGACAAATCCGGCTACGCCATCAATCGTTTCTGTTCAGAAATAAAATGCCATGGTGGCAGTACCGTTTAGGGTGAGGGTGAAGATCTTCCGGCGGCCGTTCTTGTTCGCTTCCCGGCGCCGATTTGATTGAATGCGCGTTTCGGCCGAGCGGTTACTCGCTTGGCCGAACCTGTCTGGCTGTGCTGCCCGCGTGTCAGATGTAATGCTCGGCCAGGGGTGCGAAGCCGTTGAAGCTTTGGCTCGCATAGCTTGTGACATAAGCCCCGGTGTCGTGTATCAGCACCGTGTCGCCCGATTTCAAGTCCAGCGGCAGCTGATAGGGCGATTTCTCATACATCACGTCCACCCCGTCGCAGGAGGGGCCAGCCAGCACCACGGGGCCCGCAGGGCCATCGCCGGCGGTGATACGGTAGCGGATGGCTTCACCCTCAGTCTCCGCAAGACCGCCATAGCGGCCGATATCCAAATAGACCCAGCGGCGCTCATCCTCTGGCATGCGCCGGCAGATCAGCACGGCCTCCGCCGCGACGACTCCGGCGTTGCCGACCATGGCCCGGCCGGGCTCGATTAGGATGTTCGGTAGGTCGTTGCCGAAATGCTTGATCAACGCCGCCATGATGGCGGCGCCGAACGAATCGGCCTGCGGCACGTCTTTGAGGTAGCGCACAGGAAAGCCGCCTCCGAGATTGAGCATGGACATTGGCAGGCCAGCGTCTTTCAAGTCCGTGAACAGCATTGCCGCCTCGGCGATGGCTAGTTCGTAGGCCAGCGTTCCGGTTTGCTGGCTGCCAACGTGGAAGGAAAGCCCATGCGGCACCAGACCCAATCCAGGCGCGGCCAGCATCAATTCCCGTGCTTTCTCCAGCGTGGTACCGAATTTTTTGGAAAGCGGCCATTCCGCGCCTTCGTTCCGCACGGCCAAGCGGCAATAGATTTTGGCCCCCGGCGCGTGGGTAGCGATTTTTTCCAGCTCCTCGGCCGAATCGAAAGCGTAGAGTGGTACGCCGTGGGCGTGGGCACGTGCGATGGCGGAGGGCTTCTTCACGGTGTTGCCGAAGGAGATTGTCTCAGCATTGGCGCCCGCTGCGAGGCAGGCTTCGATTTCCGGTAGCGAGGCAGCGTCGAAACACGATCCAGCCTTGACTAGTAGGCGTAAAATTTCCGGCGCAGGATTTGCCTTTACCGCGTAATAGATTGCTGCCGCGGGAAGGGCAGCGTGTAGGCGGACGAAATTCTCCGCCACCTGATCTAGATCCAGCACCAGACATGGCGTTGCCGGGCGCGACGCCAGAAAGGAAGCGATTTTGGGAGTCATCGCCCTCATATCCTTCTCTTCATTGCCCGCCTGTTCACGCGGCGGGGCAAGGTTATCGAAACGGTCCAACGAACCAGCCGACTTCCAGGTTGCCCGCCTCCGGGTTTCCCAGTCGTGCTGCCAGAACGCTTGACGCCGTTGCGTAACCGGAGACCGGCAGAGGCACGTACGTTGCTGCGTGATGCGCCATTAAAGCCATGGGAGGCGCCACGCAAGCGCTAAATCGCGTGGTAGAAATGTTACGGCCGCGGCCGAATTGTCACGTATTGCAACCTATACTGCCCAAAGCTCAGGCACGACGCTATTGTAACAGACATGGAGACCATGCCACATATTCTGGTCGTTGATGATGACCGCGAAATTCGTGAATTGCTGGCCAAGTTCCTGGAACGCCAGCGCCTGCGTGTGACTACGGCCCGGGACGGCAAGGAAGCTAGGCGGGCCTTTCTGAACGGGCATTACCAACTAGTGGTGTTGGATTTGATGCTGCCCGGCGAGGGCGGGCTTGAGCTGGCCCGCTGGTTCCGTTCTGAGACTAACGTGCCGATCATCATGCTCACCGCCATGGCCGAGGAGACAGACCGAATCATTGGTCTGGAATTGGGTGCTGATGATTATGTCACCAAGCCATTCAACCCGCGCGAGCTGCTGGCGCGCATCCGCGCTGTCCTGCGTCGGACAAGCGAGGCGGAAGACCGTGCCCCTGGCGAGGCTGCAAAAATTTATAGTTTCGGCGGCTGGGTGCTGGAGACGGCCCGCCGCCGTTTGTTGGACCCGAACGGCGTGGAGGTTTCCATAACCGGCGGCGAATACGACCTGCTGGTGGCACTGCTGGACAGACCGAACCGCGTGCTGACCCGCGACATGCTGCTGGATCTCTTGCGTGGCCGCCAAGCCGGGCCATTCGATCGCGCCATCGACGTGGCGGTTTCCCGGCTGCGCCGCAAGCTGGACGACGATGGGCGTAATGCCCAATTAATCAAGACCGTGCGCGGCGGCGGCTACGTGCTTTCTACTCCCGTTGAGCGACTTTGAAGCTCTGCCTGCTGCCGCAAAGCCTGGCTCGACGGGCCATTCTGTTCTTGCTGGTGGGCTTTGCCTTTATCCAGTTGCTTGGGCTGCTGGTTCATACGGTGAACCAGATCAAGCTGGAACGCCTAGTGGATGAGCAGGAATTTGCCACCCGCGCCGCTATTATCTACCGCCATATCGCGCTGGCGCGGCCAGCCGACAGGGCGATCGTGGCGGCGCGCGAACCGGTGCCCAGGGGTGACACCGTAAGCCTGACGTTGGATCCGCCGTTGGCTGGCACAGTGCGTATGCCTTTGCAGATGGCCGAGGCGATACGGGCCGGGATTTTTACTTATGGCATTCCGCCTGACCTGCGTCCGCGTGGCATCGTGCTGCGGGTGACAACGCACCCGCTCCGGCTCATTGTGAGCTTCGGACTGCCGGATGGGCTGTTTCCCCCGCTGTTTTCGCACTCGCCCGATGATGGGTTACCGGGTGTGACGCTACCCTCGCCGGAACAATTACTGCCGCCACTGATGTGGCTAACGGTGACGACGGAGTTGCATCCGCCCGCCCCCTGGCGCTCGCCTGGGTTTGCTACGGCCTTCGTTGTCATGATGCTGCTCGGTGGCATCGTTATCACCCTCGCGGTACGGCAATTGCTGGTGCCGGTGAAAACCCTGGCCGTGGCGGCGGAGCGGTTTGGCCGTGATGTGGTGAACGCCAAGCCTCTGCCCGAGGAGGGTCCGAGCGAGATTGTTACCGCTGCAAGGGCGTTCAACACTATGGCCGCGCGCATCCGCCGTTTTGTGGAGGACCGCACCTTCCTGTTGACCGCCATCGGGCATGATTTGCGTACGCCGATTACACGGCTGAAGCTGCGCGCGGAATATATGGAGGATGAGGAGCAGCGCGCGAAGATGCTGGCAGATTTGGACGAGATGGAGGCAATGGTGGCGGCCACACTTGCCTTTGGCAAGGACATTACCACCACGGAGCCGCTGGCAAGAATTGACCTGGCCAGTCTGCTGCGTACCATCTTGGACGAAACCGCTGATGTGGATCCGGACCATGCTGCGGCGCTGGATTATCAGGGTCCGCAGCACATGCCGGTGAATGCAAGGCCACTGGCTTTAAAGCGGGCGCTGAGCAACTTGATTACCAATGCATTGAAATATGGCGACGCCGCACGTGTGACCCTGCACGCCCCGGTCAAGGGCGTGGTGAGGATCGACATAGAAGATGACGGCCCCGGCATTCCGCCTGAGGAGATGGAGCGCGTATTTGAGCCGTTCCGGCGGCTTGAGACCAGCCGCAACAGGGAAACCGGCGGTTCAGGATTAGGGCTTTCCATTGCTCGCAACATTGTGCGCGCTCACGGAGGAGATATTGTGCTCGCAAACGAGGTAAAGGGGCTGCGCGTGACAGTAACGCTGCCGGTGTAATCGGGCGGCTTCAGGCCAGTGGTTTTGCGTCCCGGAATTCATCCCATGTGGCCGAGATCGCACGCGGTTCGCCCCGTGCCGCGTGCGCAGTCCAGCCTAGAACGATGCCAAGGGCGCGGGTGGCTTCGGGCGAATCGGCATACAATCGCCCGGCCAGAGCCTCGGCAGTTGCCATGTCGTTGAGCTTGCCGAGTTCGTCCTGTAAGGCGGTGGCGGCGCGGTGGAACGCGCGCACGCGCTGCCGGGGTGCAACCAACTCGCCGAAAAACTCCACTGTGTAGCGAAGCTTTTTCAAATCTATACGGACGCGATGGCGGTCTTGCGCCGGAAGCTTAGCGAGATGTTTGCCGTGCTTGCGCAGCTTGCGGTACAGCCGCTCAAGCGATGCCGCACCAAAGGCTTCAGCCGGTGCCGCCAGGCGAGGCAGGAGCTCCGCCGCCAGCCCACCACGCCAGCCACGCTGGACGATGAGGGCTTGCGCCTGGAGCAGAAACCGTGTGGTCGCGGGATCTTCGAGCCAAGCCCGCACCTGGGTGTAGCCGGCTTGGCGGTGGGCCGCACATTGCGCTTCGAGCGCCGCGAAGCCAGCCTCGTTAGGAAAGGCGGTGGTAGGGCCGGTACGCAGCATAGCGATGAACACATCCCAGAGA
>JAKAEC010000087.1 GCA_021818425.1 Pseudomonadota bacterium | reverse complement strand
GGAGCAGCCCGGTAGCTCGTCAGGCTCATAACCTGAAGGTCGCACGTTCAAATCGTGCCCCCGCAACCAACTTGACTTGCGATGCAAGAACAGAAACCGAACCGTCCGCACACTTGCGGGCGGTTTTGTCGTTTGCAGCACCCAATGCCAGAATCCCAGCCAAAGCACCCCGAAGCTCAACGCGAAGTTCACCGTTCTCGGGCACCAGACGCACCTCCTCGATCAGGCCACGAATAATCCCGAAGGCTTCGTCCTTCGTCGATGGATCAGCCAGGGCCTCATGCAACGCCGCGACCTTGTCTCTATAAATGTTGGCCAGGTTCGGATGCAGGGCCGCCGCCGCCGCCGGGCGGTTGGCCAGCAGGGCGGTCAGTTCATCTTCCCGGGCTTCCAGCGCGATCATCTCATCCTTGACCGTGCGGGGCGGGATGCCGTCGGCCAGGGCCTGGAGCAGTGACTTCTGCCGGGATTTGAGTTTGGCCAACTCCGCTTCCGCAGCGATGCTATGTCGGCTTGGGAGTCGGCCTGGGCTAGGCCAAATAGTAATCCACCAGGCCAGTTACCAAAAAGTGCGCCCCTTGCGAGTGCGCAAATAGACTGGATGACCTTGTCACGCAGAACCAATCATAGCGATTGGTGAATGAGATGACGGGGTAGCAGTGTAACCTGATTGCCTCCCTGGCGCTTTGACAGATACATGGCTTCGTCAGCGTGTTTGAGCAAAATTTCGGGTTCAGAGAGATCCAGCGGATAAAGCGTGGCACCGAGGCTGGCGGTAATTCTGTAGTGATCGTCGCCGCCGTTGCCGCTGTCGGCGATAGCACTGACAATACGGCCGAGAAGGGATAAGGCTTCTTGGGTTGAGCGTAAGTCTTCGAGGATGACGACGAATTCGTCGCCACCAAACCGGGCGACTGTGTCAATATCACGAATGGTGTTTTGAACCGCATTGGCAACTAAAAGTAGGCGTTGATCGCCTGCAGCATGACCAAGCTTGTCATTAATTGTTTTGAAGCCGTCGAGGTCGATCACTGCGAGGATCATCAGGGACTGGTTACGGCAAGCGCGCTTCTGTGCGTTAGCGAGCCGGAACATCAGCATTCGCCGATTCGGCAAACCTGTTAAGGGATCAGTGAGAGAAAGACTCCTGAGCTGCTCCTCTAAAGCTTCTCGGTAAATGGCGGAACCGGTAAGGGCGGCGAACAAGTGGGCGATGGCAAGACTTGTGGCACTTGGGGGCGCCGTTTGGCGGTGCAGCCAAGCGATTGCAATGGCGCCGGTGAAACCCTCAGGGCCGGGTAGAGGCACAATCAGATTGGCGCGTAGTCCCGCCTTCACGAAATCCGGCATGGCGTCCGTGCTTTTAGGATAATCTGGCGTAAACAATGCCTCACCCGACGCAAGCGCGCGCCCGACTGTGCCGCGATTGGCCGGAAAACTGAATCCGACGATGGGCGTCTGGTGGAGCTGCTCCAATCCGTGGAACAGCTTGTAGCGCAGTTGGCTGGGGCCGTCATAAACGATCAGTGCTACGCCGTCGGCGCTCAGAAGGCTGGCTACGCTCTTGGCGGCTGCAGCAAAGAATTCAGTGAAAGAAAAAATTTGCAGCAGGTCAGTCGTGGCCTTCATGGCCATTTCCCAGCGCTGTGCGTCGTCCAAGGTCGGCTGATCAATATCGTGCATTGGCCTACCCACGTGGCTCCACTAGTTTTCCGGCCGTTTTGGTGTCCGTATCGTTTTGGGTCCAGTACAGTTTTGAATCAGTAATGGCAAGTTGGCAAAGTTAGCCATGCCCGCTATCGGGCATAAAAAGGCCAAGAGGGTTAACATCCAGCGCCTGTGCCAGTTCAAACAACCTAATCACGGTTGGGTTGCGGGGTAATTCCCCCGTTTTAACGTGGTTTATTCCTAGAACTCACGCGGCGTGTTTCAATTTCTGGGCGGGTGTGATCCCACCTAAAGCCATATGGGTTGTTCGTTTTTATGCGTCCATAGCCATTGCGTGGCGTAATTCTGCGTCACCTCTATGCCGCTGATGATATACTGGCCGAGCCATTCATGCCGGACGGTGCGGCTATATCGCTCGACATAGGCGTTGTGCTGCGGCTTTCCGGGTTGGATATATTGAATGTTGATGCCGCGCTTTTGCGCCCGTGTAAGCAGCTTACCGCTGGCATATTCCGGGCCGTAGCACATTGCGTAAATGCAGAAAACACAGGCCAAAATCCCAGCTCCGCTTGGTATTTGTTAGCCCCACGAGCAGATCGGCAATTTGTTAGCCCCACGAGCAGATCGGCAATCCCGTCATTCTCATTGGCCCGCTTGGGCGCATAGCGATAACATGTCTCGTTCATCCCCAAATGTCCGGCAGGCCAGCGCAATGCTGATCCCGTGCCGTGCCACGGCCGCCTCGGCCATCTCGCGGCGTTGAGATGGCCGAGATATTTCTTCCTAAAGCCTCCTTGAGCAACTCGTTCGGCATGCTCAGCTCGGAAAACATCTTCTTCGGCCGCCGGTTCTCATCTTCAATCGCCTTCGTCGGCGAGACCATCGAGGCGTCCATCCCGCCATATTTGGCCCGCCACTTAATGGGATGGACGGCTCTCCCTCCCATCTGGCAGACTGTGCCGATCCCAGACCAGAAGGAGAGCCGTTATGAAGATTGATGTATTGGGCATTGATTTAGCCAAAACGTGTTCCAACTGCATGGTGTCGATGGCAATGGCTATCCAGTATTTAAACGCCGAGTGATGCGTGAGCAACTTCTGTCGGTCCTCGCGGGTATCGAGCCATGCGCCATCGCTATTGAGGCATGTACAGGCGCCTTTTTTGGGGCAGAAAGTTTGAAGCGCTCGGCCACAAAGTAACGATCATGAGCCCGCAATATGTAAAACCTTTTGTAAAGGGACAGAAGAACGATGGTAATGATGCAGAGGCCATCTGCACCGCCGTTCGCCAACCGCATATTCCGTTGGTGCCTAAGAAGAGTATCGAGCAGCAGGATATCCAAGCATTGCACCGCGCTCGGCAACGCATGGTGAACCACCGCACCGCCGTGGTCAGCCAAATTCGTGGCTTGCTGCTCGACCGCGGCATTGCGTTCGCCAAATCCATTGGCCGCGCCCGGCGCATGATCCCCGAGATATTGGCCAATCAGGCCAGCGAACTGACAGCAATGGCCAGAGGCGCAATTGGCGAGTTATGGGATCTGTTCTGTGACCTGGACCGGCGGATCGAGAGTTTTGACAAAAAGATCGAGGCTGTCTTCAAAGCCAGCGAGGTCTGCCAGCGGATCGCCAAGATCAAGGGCGCCGGCCCGAAAACCGCTACGGCCATTGTTGCTGCAGTCGGCGACGGCGCAGAGTTCAAGAACGGGCGGCACATGGCAGCTTGGCTCGGTCTGGTGCCACGACAGCATTCAAGCGGCGATCGGAAAGTGCTGGTGGGGATATCAAAACGTGGCGATCAGCATTTGCGTAGCTTGCTGGTTCACGGCGCTCGTTCTGTCGTGCGGGTAGCAGTCAACAAGAACGACCCCGTAAACCAATGGGTCGATCAGCTTCAGGAGCGGCGGGGCTTCAACCGGGCAACGGTTGCGGTCGCCAATAAGAACGCACGAATAATATGGGCGAAGCCTGCCAAGGTTCCGGTGGCGCAAAGCGCCGCAGGAATGCAGGCGGAGGGCGTGCTGCGAACGGGTGAACCGTACCGCCTCGCCGCCTGAAGGCCAGAACTCATCTTGCGGGTAGACTGAAAAATGGACTGCACTGATCGAACCGGCGCGCGATAAACCTGATTTTTATAAAGCCTCTCGAAGCCTACCACTTGTTGAGGTGCGCGTATGGGGATTAGCCATTTGGGCGCTCCGGCGAGAGCTGGCTGACGCCGGATAGATGTTTGCAACTGATCACGCAGCGCTGTTCAAATTCTACTTGCAACAGGAGAGCCATCCATAGATATAAAATGAGGCGTCGCTCATCCCGTGTTCACGGCACAATTCGGCCACGGGCACACCGCCCTCAGCCTAACGCAAAATCGCAAGGATCTGCGCTTCACTATATTTCGACTGCTTCATCCAAATCTCCTCAAGCAATCTGCCGAGAAAATTCTACTTATCAATCCCCTTGATTTCAGGGGAAGATTGCCAGAGGAATTCCAAACCCTACTCACCCAGCAAGCGGCTTAGTGTGATACAGAACGCTGCTCTAGCCCAAAGGGTTACTTCTTCTCGAATCACTTCTTGGTGCAAATCAACAAGTTACCCTTCTTCATGCAATAATTAACGTGGGATTCATATCTCCACCATAGATTGTTCGCAATATAAATTTCCTAACAATTCAGCTAGAAGTAACTGAAGTCGACATGAGAATTCTTAATATTCAAGGCCGGGATTGTTTTTTTAGATGAGCGGGTGGGCCTGGATCTCATTGGCGGTCGCGATTGGGACTGGTTCATGCATTTGCGCGTCATTTCTTCTTGCGCGCGCAAGATCTAATGGAGCTGGTATACACTGGTTCTGGTTCGTCTTGGCCACGTTGATCTTTGGGATCGGGGTCTGGACGACCCACTTCGTCGCTATGATCGCCGAAGAACCGACAATGGAAATGGGTTACGCCCTTCTGCCGACGGTATTGTCAGCAGTATTCGCGATTTTAGGGGCAGTGCCTGCATTTGCGCTCATGTTGAAGTCTGGCCCAACGATATTTCGACGGATAGCTTCAGGAGTAATTTTGGGTGGTAGCGTAGCGGCGATGCATTTTACCGGCATGGCCGCAATGCGGTTCGACGGAAGTCTCGACTATCAGCCTGGTTACGCGATCGTGGCCGTAACGCTTGGTGTAATATTGAGCACGCTGGCTTGGAGGAGAGTGGAGCCGTTGCCGCATGCTAGGGCGATAGTAGAAACTGGCATTTTTCTGGTGCTTGGAATTGCGGCCGTGCATTTCATCGCCATGGCCGGCACCCGCTATGTGCCTGGCCCGGCACCGGCTGTCAGCGGAATTTTGATTGGTAGAAACGCCACTCTTACGTCGGCGGCAGCATGCGCGATTGTGATTGGATTGGCGTTGGCGATTGGCCTCTTCGATCAGTGCTGGCGGTCGGCACAGCATAAAGCCGAAGCCGCGCGGTTACGCGAGTTGGCGGATTGTACAATCGAGGGTCTGCTTATCCATGCCGATGGTGTCATCCTGTGGGCGAATAATGTGCTATCCCACATGCTTAAATCTGACGCGACGGAACTTGCAGGACGCGATGTGGCCGATTATGTGGCGTCCAATTGGAGTGATACCCTACATCGACACCTAGCGGCTAAAGCGTACTCGATTGACGAGATCGAAATCGCTGATGAGAATGGCAAGCTTTTGCGTGTCGAGATCGCAAGCCGGATGATCCATTATGGCGGAAGACCGGCAGGTGTGATCGCGCTTCGTGACATCACGGAGCGGCGCCGAACGGAAGCGCGGATTGAGCATCTT
>JAKAEC010000086.1 GCA_021818425.1 Pseudomonadota bacterium | reverse complement strand
GGCCAGCTCCGGGTGCAAGGCGTCAATACCAGAGAGTACCCAACAGCTGTCGATCGCGGCGGCTTTGGCGCCGGAGATATCGGTGCGCAGCGAATCGCCGATAGCCAAGGTGCGGGCGGGGGTGGTGCCGAGCATGGCGATCGTCGGATCGTAAATGGCTGCGTCCGGCTTGCCGCGCAGGATCACCTTGCCGCCATCAGCTTCATAAAGCTGGGCAAGGTAGCCCGCACAAATGATGCGTTTGCCACTCTTCATAACCTCCAGGTCTGGGTTGGCACAGACCATCGGTAGCCCGGCCTTCAAACATGTCTGCAGAATTGGACGGTAAAGGTCAGGATCATGCGGGCCGAGTTCATCGTCCGGCCCAGTATTGAGCACGAAATCGGCGCCAGCCGGACTGGAGACTTCCTCATAGTTCAGACTCGCGAACACATCCCGGTCGCGCGGGGGACCAAGATGGTAAAGGCGCGTGCCGAGAGCCGCGAATTCCTCGGTGCGGTTCTTTAGACCAAGATACACGGCCTGACCGCTGGACATGACACCGTCATATAGATCCGGCGTTACGCCAAGCCCTGCAAGGAAGCTCAATATCCCGGCCGGTCGGCGCGGCGCGTTCGAAAGAAACACCACACGCTTTCCCGCGGCTTTCAACCGGGCCAGGCAATCCAGTACGCCAGGATAGGGTGCTGTGCCATCATGTACTACGCCCCAAAGGTCGACAATAAAACCGTCATAACTACTCGCCAATGCGCCGAAGCCGCTCATAGCCCAGCCCCCACTGCTTCAGACACATGAGAAAAGCCACGCTCGCGCAGCAGCGCCCCCAGCTCTGTTTTCAACTTCGGCAGCATGCCTGGGCCCTGGTAGGCGAAACCAGAATAGATCTGCACCAGTGAGGCGCCCGCCAGCAGCTTGGCCAGCACATCCGTCGCCGCGAACACGCCCCCCGCACCGATGAACTCGAGCCGCTTGCCTGCGAGCCGATAAGCCCGCGCGAGCATGGCGGTGGACGGCGCGAATAGAGGCGCGCCGGAAAGGCCGCCCGTTTCACGTTTCAGCGGGCTATGCAACGTATCGGGCCGGGCGATAGTAGTGTTGGAGATGATCAGTCCGGTAACATTATGCTCCACGACCACAGAGACCACCGCCTCCAAACCATCCTCGGAAAGATCCGGCGCGATTTTCACATAAACCGGCTTCGGGCTTGAGATGCCTGAGAGAATCGCGGCTAGACGCTCCTCAGATTGCAGGTCCCGCAGCCCGGGCGTGTTGGGAGAAGAAATGTTAATCGTGATATAGTCGACGTATGGGGCTACGGCTTTTATCAAAGCCGGGTAGTCCTTCTCCGGGTCAGCTCCGTCCTTATTGATGCCGACATTGGCACCGAGCACCAGGGTCTTGCGGTCCGCCTGTTTCAAGTTGGCGATGTAAGCGTCCAGCCCCGCATTATTGAAGCCCATGCGGTTAATCACCGCCTTGTCTTCGGCAAGGCGGAACAGGCGCGGGCGCGGATTGCCGGGCTGCGGGCGAGGGGTGACGGTGCCAACCTCCACAAAGCCGAAGCCCAGCCGCCCTAGCGCGGTGACCGCGTAGGCGTTTTTGTCAAACCCGGCGGCAAGGCCAATCGGGTTGCTTAAAGTACGGCCGAAGCCCTGGGTAGCAAGGATGGGATCGTCTGGCGTGGTGTCGCTTCCAACCAACCCCAAACGCAACGCCCTTAGCGACAGATTATGGGCGAACTCGGGATCCAGCCGCCGCAAAGCAGACATCAGAAATGGCGGCGCGAAGATCATTTCACATAGACGAGGACAACCTGATCCAGCCCTGCCGTTTTAGCGCCAACGGAAACACGCGAGGCCGACACACCATCAGCGACAATGGATTTGGCGATGGCCTTGGCTTGCGGGGCGAGAATGGCAAGGGTCTGGGCGTCCGTGTCCGGGTTTCCGGTGGCGGGAGCCTCGGCCATGACCTGGAATTGCGCATCTGGCTTGATGGCCAAGGCTTGCTGCACGGCATGTTTCAACGGAGCCTGAAAATCTTGCGTATCTGGCAAAATGGAGACTAACGGGAGGCGCCCGTTGAAGGCATCCGCCGCCGAGATGGTTTGCGTGTCTGGCCCAGCGGGGTTGGGAGAGAAGCTCTGCCGGCCCAGAGGGGCACAGGAAGCCAGAGCAAGAGCAGAGAGCAAAAAAATGGCGCGACGCATGAGCTACATGTAGTCATAGCCCGCTTGCACGGCAACAAGGCGAAGACCACGCCGGTGCGGAAGAAATGCGTATTGGCGGAGATAGCATCGTGAAGCTCAAAGATCTGGAAAACACCAACCGCAAGATTGCTGTGTTCGGCCCACAGATCTGTTGCCCCCTACCGGAAGCCCCAAAAGGAAATGCGAGGTCAGGCAACAGCCGGTAAGCTAGGTTCTAAGGCTATATTTAGTACGATATAACAACAAAAACCGCCGCAAAGATTTTTATCTGCTCGACCCCAAGATACGGCGAGAAGAACCGACGGCAGCTCATAAGGCTAGTACCGCGACTACCAAGCCCACTTATACGAGGCGGGATTGTTTCACGGCTGCCGCGATGAAGCCTTCGAACAGCGGGTGCGGGTCGAACGGCTTGGATTTCAACTCTGGATGATACTGCACACCGATGAACCAGGGATGATTCGGATACTCGACGATTTCCGGAAGAATGCCGTCCGGCGAAAGGCCGGAGAAGCGCAGCCCCTTTTCCTCAAGCTGTTCGCGGTAGTGAATATTCACCTCATAGCGGTGGCGGTGGCGTTCTTGGATGTACGGCGCGCCATCATAAACCTCCCGTACCAGCGAGCCTTCAGCCAAGGCGGCGGGAAAGGCACCTAGGCGCATAGTACCACCTAGGTCGCCGTCCACGCGGCGACGCTCGATCTGGTTTTCGCGCGCCCATTCGGTCATCAGCCCCACGATGGGAATCTCGCATGGCCCAAACTCGGTGGAGGAAGCGCTGGGCATGCCCGCCAAGTTACGGGCACATTCAATAACGGCCATCTGCATACCGAAACAAATGCCCAGGAACGGCACCTTATGCTCGCGGGCGAAGCGCACGGCCTCGATCTTGCCCTGAGCACCGCGTTCGCCGAAACCGCCGGGCACCAGAATTCCGTGCACGCCTTCCAATTGTTCCACTGCGTCCGGCTGCTCGAAAATCTCGGCATCCATCCAATCCAGTTTTACCCTCACCTTGTTGGCAATGCCACCATGAGCCAGCGCCTCAGCCAAGGATTTATAGCTGTCCAAAAGATTGGTGTATTTGCCGACGACCGCGATCCGCACCTCGCCCTCGGGGAAGCGCACGGTGCTGACAATGTTTTGCCAACGCGTCAGGTCTGGTTCGGCCTCGAAGTTCAGGCCGAAGTGGCGCAGCACTTCACGGTCCATCCCTGCCTCGTGGTAGGAGATGGGCACGGTGTAAATGGTGTCTACGTCCAGCGCGGGCACCACGGCTTCAGTGCGGACATTACAAAAGCTGGCTATCTTGCGGCGTTCATTTTCAGGAATCGGCCGGTCACAGCGACAAATCAGCATGTGCGGCTGGATACCGACATTCTGCAACTCCTTCACAGAATGCTGGGTCGGCTTGGTCTTCAGTTCGCCTGCGGAGGGAATGTAGGGCACCAGGGTGAGATGCACGAACATCGTCTGGACCGGAGTAAGCTCGTTTCCAAGCTGGCGGATAGCTTCGAGGAAAGGCAGAGACTCAATGTCGCCCACCGTGCCGCCGATCTCGACCAACACGAAATCCAGCCCATCCGTACGGTTGAGCACGGTATCCTTGATGGCGTCCGTAATGTGCGGAATCACCTGCACGGTGGCGCCCAGATAATCACCCCGGCGCTCCTTGGCGATGACCTCAGAATAGATTTTACCGGTGGTGACATTGTCCGCCTTGTTGGCGGCAACGCCCGTGAAGCGCTCGTAATGGCCAAGATCGAGATCAGTCTCGGCGCCGTCATCGGTTACGAACACCTCACCATGCTGGTACGGGCTCATCGTACCAGGGTCGACATTTAGATAGGGGTCCAGCTTGCGCAACCGGACCGAATAACCCCTGGCTTGCAACAGAGCCCCAAGGGCCGCCGAGGCGATGCCTTTACCGAGAGACGAAACCACGCCGCCGGTGATGAAAACGAACCGCGTCATGGAATCCAACCTTACATGAGTCGCGCTATGGGGGTGAAGGGGGAAGCGCGATATTATGGGGTTTTATTCGGCGCGGGAGCGGCTGGGGCAGCCGGTGCGGGCACTGCGTCAACCGGGCTCTGCGGCAGGGAAGAGGGCAAGACGGGCGCGGGCGGTGCGGCCGGCACTGGCGCAGAGGGCGAAGAAGACGCAGGGCCGTTGAGAATGGCCGCGTTGGTACTCGCAGCGCTACCCTTGTAAAGCAGTCCCAGTGCGAGGGAGAGGGCGAAGAAGGCCGTACCCAAAATGGCAGTGGTGCGGGTGAGCAGGTTCGCAGTGCCGCGTCCGGTCATGAAGCTACCCATTCCCTGGCCGCCGCCAAGACCGAGCCCGCCACCCTCACTGCGCTGGATCAACACGACGCCGATCAACGCAATGGTAACGAACACATGCAACACGAGAAGAACCTTGATCATCTAAAAACCCGGAACAGAAATTCAGCCGCGCTTCTAGAGCCGGAATGCCCGAAGTTCAATCGCCCGAGGCGATTCGAAGTTTGACGCGGGTCATTCAACCCAGCGGCGCGGCGCTGGCGATGGCCAGAAATGCTTCGGCCTGCAAGCTAGCACCGCCCACCAACGCGCCGCCAACCTCCGGCAGGGCAAGCAGGCTGGCCGCATTACCCGGCTTCACGGAGCCACCATAAAGGATAAGAACTTTGGCGCCACCGGCGCCAAGCTGATTCAACAGAGCGGCTCGGATGGCAGCGTGCATCGCGGCCACGTCGTCCTCTGTTGGGGTGCAGCCGGTGCCAATAGCCCAAACCGGCTCATACGCCACCACCCCCGAAAAGCCCGACGGCAGGGAGTGCCTGAGCTGGCTGCGCACAACATGCTCGGCCTCTCCGACCTCGCGCTCGGCCTCGGTCTCTCCCACGCAGACGATGGGGATAAGTCCTGCCGCGATGGCGGCCTCGGTCTTGGCGCGGACAATGGCATTGCTCTCCCCGTGGTCAATCCGGCGCTCAGAATGGCCCAAAATAACATAAGCGGCCCCAGCCTCGGCCAGCATCGGGGCCGCAATGTCGCCAGTATGGGCCCCCTCCGCGCTGGGGTGGCAGTCCTGCCCACCCAAGGCCACTGCTCCACCAGCCAGTGCAGCAGCAAAGCGCTCGAGTAACGTGAAAGGGGGGCAGATCAGCAGATCCACCCCAGCCGGCGCGTTTCTCGTGGCACGGGCAAAACCGGCAATATCCGCGAGTCTGCCAAACATCTTCCAGTTACCCGCGATAAGCTGCCGCATCCTTGTTCCCTTTGCACACAAATCGCCACGGCTTGGCCAAAGCGCCATACCCCTGAGCGCTAG
>JAKAEC010000025.1 GCA_021818425.1 Pseudomonadota bacterium | reverse complement strand
GGGGTTCCACCGCCGACCCGAGATCAACCAATCCCTACTTCGGTGGGACAAACCCGATCACGGCCCGGATGTCGAAAGCAAGACCACTACCAGATCTGGTGGCGGTTTAGCTAACTCGATAGTGCCCTTTTATGATATCACTAGAGCCGCCATGCGCGATCTTGCCTTGGGCCATTACAGCAAGGCCAGATCGAAAGCTGGATGAATGGACGGAACGGAGCCTATTACGAGGAGTTGATTGCGGCCAGACGTAGCGGGGCAGGGGTTAGGACGGCGACTTCTGGAGCGGGGTATTGAAATGGCGGGGGCGACGAAGGCTGGCATATAGATGGCGCAGCGCAGATTACGGCGGCCGCCACGGATCGACCGCGTGCACTGCAAGCTGCAGCTGTAGCGCGCCACCGGGGCGAGGCCGGCCGGGCCTTCCGGTTGCGGGGCTTCAAGCCGGCTGAGTCCGGGCATCTCAATCGGCATGGCAAAGGCCGTAGCGGAGCCGATGCTAGGAATGCTCCCGAAGATGTCGAAGCGCGCCTGCAGTGCCACATCGGCGGCGCATATGGCCGCAAGGGCGGCTTCGATGGTTTTGAGCTGGCCGTTGATCTGTCGCAGCCGCTGGTGCGCAAGGTTAAACCGAAGCCCTTGGTACCCTTGGAGCGGGCCTTTTAGCATCCAATCGTGCTGGGGTTACGCCTGATCAGGTGCTTGGTACAATCTCACCGTCCCAAAGCGCCTGAACCTCCTGGCGCTTTGTGATCAGATGAAACCCGCCCTGGTCCACCAGGACGGCGCAGGGACGGGGGCGAGCGTTATAGGTGCTGCTCATCACCGCGCCGTAAGCGCCGGCATCCAGCAGCGCAACGCGGTTGCCGGGCTTCAAATCCGGCAGAGCGCGATTCTTGGCGAACTGATCGGCTGTTTCGCAAATTGGGCCAACAACATCAGCAGGGCTCATGGCGCTACGATAGGCGGTTGGGTCAAGTGGCAATATGCCATGCCAGGCTTCATACATGGCGGGGCGCATTAGGTCGTTCATCGCCGCGTCCAGAACCACGAAGCGTTTGCCTGCCCGCTTCTGCAGAATTACTGAGCCCAGTAGTAAGCCCGCCGGCCCCACTAGATAGCGTCCCGGCTCCATCATCAGCTTGACGTCCAGCCCGTTGGTCACACGTCGCACCATTGTGGCGAAGGCGTCCGGAGAAAGGCCGGGTTCGTCCTGATAGCCGATGCCCAGTCCCCCGCCGATATCCAGTACCTCGACGTTCTGCCCGGTCTGACGCAGGGCGCGCACCATTGCTGCCCCCTTTTCATAAGCCAGACGGTAGGGCTCGGTAGAGAGAATTTGGCTGCCAATATGCATGGCGATGCCAACCACCTGCAGGCCGGGCAGCGAAGATGAGCGAGCATAGATGGCCGGTATATCTTGCGCAGCTATGCCAAATTTGTTTTCCGCGAGGCCGGTAGTGATCTTGGCGTGGGTTCCGGCATCCACATCCGGGTTCATCCGTAGCGCGATACTGGCAATCACACCCAGGCGTGACGCTACGGTGGAGATCATCTCTACCTCCTCCGCACTTTCGGCGTTGATCTGCCCAATACCTGCGGCCAGTGCGGTTTCCAGCTCGGCCTCGGACTTGCCTACGCCAGAATAAACTATGTTCTTTGCCGCGATGCCCGCCTTGGTAGCGCGCAAGAACTCGCCGATGGAGACGACGTCCGCCCCCGCATTCTGTTTATGGAGCAGATTCAGAATTGCTAAATGATCATTAGCTTTTACCGCGTAATGGATGTGTATCGGCACGCCTTGCGCGGCGAAGGCATTGTGCAAGGAAGCATAGCGTGCGCGTATGGTTTCTGCACCATAAACCCACACAGGCGTACCGTATTGGTCTGCGATTGAGTTCAGCGGCACGCCTTCAAAGCATAGCCCATCCTGGGCGTGCATTTCCAATTGCGGGCGGGAGGCCAGGAGATCCTGCAGTTCAGGGTCCGGGCCGGTGAAATTCATATCGGCCATTTTATTGCGGCGTTGGGTAGGTGTGAGGGTAGATAATGTCCTGCGCCGGGCCTGGGGGCTGCGGTGCGCCACGGCGGCCGCAGCCGGCCAGTATGCTGAGGCAGAGTAGAGCTAGAATGATCCTCATGCCAGAGACTCCAGCCAGACTGCCGCTTGCTTTGCCACATTGATGGGCGCGGTGCCGCCGTATGAAGTGCGGGATGCCACGGAAGCCTGTACCGTCAGTACCTCGAAAATCTCCGCGGTGATGCGCGGCTCGATGCTCTGCATGTCCGACAGGATGAGCTCCGAGAGGTCGCAATTCTTGCCCTCGGCCAGGCGCACGAGTTGCCCAGTAGTGTGGTGGGCGTCGCGGAATGGCATTTTCAGCACTCGCACCAGCCAGTCAGCGAGGTCGGTTGCAGTGGAGAAGCCCGAGCCCGCCAAAGCTTCCATGCGGTCCTTGTTGGCCTTCATGTCGCGCACCATACCGTCCATGGCGGTAAGGCAAAGTGAGATGGCTGCAACGGCGTCGAATACTGGCTCTTTGTCCTCCTGCATGTCCTTCGCATAAGCCATGGGCAGGCCCTTCATCACGGTCAGCAGGCCGATGAGCGCGCCGAAGATGCGACCAGTCTTGGCCTTAGCGAGTTCTGCGGCGTCTGGGTTGCGCTTCTGCGGCATGATGGAGGAGCCGGTGGTAAACGCATCGGACAGCTCGATAAGCTTATAGGGCGAGGAGCACCAGATGATGATCTCTTCCGAGAAGCGGGACAGGTGCATGGCGCAGATGGACAGGGCGGATAGGAATTCCAACGCGAAATCCCGATCTGAAACGCTGTCCAGAGAGTTCGCCGTTGGCCGGGCAAAACCCAGAGCCTCGGCGGTGGCAAACCGATCAATAGGAAACGAGGTGCCGGCAAGAGCGGCGGAGCCAAGCGGGCATTCGTTCAGCCGGGCGCGAGCATCCTTCAGTCGGCCGGCATCACGCGCCAGCATCTCCACGTATGCCAATAAATGGTGACCAAAGGTAACAGGTTGGGCAGTTTGCAGGTGCGTAAAACCTGGCATAACCGTGGCTGCGTGCTCCACGGCACGCTCCGACAGCGTTTTCATAAGGCCATGAATCTGCACCAAAACGCCATCTATGGCATTGCGCACCCAGAGCCGGAAATCGGTTGCCACCTGGTCGTTGCGGCTGCGCGCGGTGTGGAGGCGCCTCGCCGCTTCACCTATGCGTTCGGTAAGCCGCACTTCAATATTGGTGTGGATGTCTTCCAGAGATTCGGAGAAATGAAACGTCCCGGCCTCGATCTCCGCCGCGATCGCCTCCAGCCCTTCCCTGATGGCGGCCTGATCCGCAGGTGTTATGATTCCCTGCTTGGCCAGCATCGCCGCATGAGCTTGGCTGCCTGCAATATCTTGTCGCCAGAGCTTGGCATCGAAGCTGATCGAGGCGTTAATGGCCTGCATCACCTCGGCGGGTCCGGTGCCAAACCGTCCGCCCCACTGCAATTGTGTCTTTACTGGAGAGTTGTCCTTGTCCGTCAAACCCAAACGCCCCTTGCTCCCACGGCGGTCAATCATTGCCGCTGCCCCTGCCTTAGCCCTGGGCGCGGGCTTGAGCAATCGCGCCGATGCGCAAACCGTACTTGGTGATATCTCTGACGCCGCCAACGTTTGGCACACTTTCCCACCAGTCTTGCCACCGCCTTTGGCGTTTAGGGACGAAAAAGGTCGCAAATTTACGCTCTCCCATTTTAAGGGTCACGTGTTGCTTGTGAATCTATGGGCCACTTGGTGCGGTCCATGCGAGATAGAGCTGCCGACTTTTGCCGCTCTGGCACCGAAGCTCGCCAAGTTTGGAGGGTTGATCCTGCCGATTTCCGTTGATGTGGAGGGCGTTGCCGCCGTTCGAGCCTATTTCCGGTCGCAGAAAATCCAAAACTTGCCCATTCTGGTGGATCCGAACGGGACCGATCTGGATATGCTTCAGGCCAACGGTATTCCGGTGACCCTCGTGATCGACCCCGCTGGCAAGGCAGTGGCCCGGCTTGATGGCGCGGCGGACTGGAATACCAAGCCAGTTCTTGCTTTTCTCCGCCATCTGGCCGGCCGTGGCCAGCCAAATCCTGAAGGCTTTACCCAAGTCTGAGGTTTTTTCTCCCGCTCTGACGGTTTGGGCTTCAGCCTTTTCGTAATGTCAGAATCGACCACGCGCCATCCATCAGCCGGCGCTCGAGCCTGAGCCCCGCGCGGCGGTGGCAGGAGAGCACCCAGTTTACCTGGGTATTCAGCAGCCCGGCCAAAATTGCCACGCCGCCAGGAGCTAGATGTGCCGAGAGCTGACTCGCCATAGCGCAGAGCGGGCGAGCCAGGATGTTGGCGAAAACCAAGTCGAATGGGGCGGCCTTAGTGATACGCGGATCTGCCCAGCCATCTGCCTGGATAGCGCGAACGATGCTCGCAACACCGTTAAGGCGGGCATTTTCCGCCGCGACGCGGGCGGCGCGGGCGTCGATATCCGTAGCCAGTACGCTATTGTGCAGCAGCTTGGCCGCGGCAATGGCGAGAATGCCCGAGCCGGTGCCCAGATCCAGGATTCGCTGCGGGTGGTGGCGTTTGACCAGATCCTCCAGCGTGGCCAGGCAGCCGCGTGTGGAGTTATGCTCACCGGTGCCGAACGCCAGCCCGGCATCCAAGGTGATGGTGATGCGCCCCGGCAGTTCGGGGGTCTGAATATGGGTGCCGCGTATAGCGAAACGCTGGCCGATGAGCTGTTCCGGGAAGGCTTGCTGAGTGCGCGCCAGCCAGCCGCCTATGGGCACCAGTCCGCGCGTGATCTGAGGCGAAAAGCCTGAGACCATTTCTGCCACCATCAAGGCGGCGGCAAGGTCACCCTCATATTCACCGCGTTCCTTCACCCCTTGCAGATCCCATTCGTCCGAATCTTCATCATGATAAAAGGACACCGCGCGGCAGATACTGGAGAGGGCGGCCTCAAAACTCTCCATCACGGCGGCGGGCACGCGCAGACTGATGCAGTCTAAAACTTCCTCAGTCATCCTGGCGCTCAACGAAACGATCCAGCACGCGTTTTTCTCCCGAGGTTTCAAAGTCGATGTCTAACCGGTCGTCTTCGGCGGCTATGACGCGGCCATAGCCGAATTTCTGGTGGAACACCCTGGCACCAACCGGGACTTTCAGCGCTCGGGCAGGGCGGGCAGACGCCTCCCACTTATCCAGGCGGCGGGCCTGTGTCGGGAATGGCGTGCTGACCGGCGCTATATGCGCCCCTTGCTGCTGTACTGAGCCAGAGCGATGGATCACCTCCTCGGGCAATTCCTCTATAAAGCGGCTGGGGAGGGAGCTTTGCCAATTGGCATAGATGCGTCGATTGGCAGCGTGCAGGATGACGGCGCGCCGTTTGGCGCGGGTAATGCCAACGTAAGCCAGGCGCCGTTCTTCCTCGAGGCTTTTGTTGCCGCCTTCATCGAGAGCGCGCTGATTGGGAAATATACCTTCCTCCCAGCCGGGCAGGAACACAGTGTCGAACTCTAGCCCCTTGGCACCGTGCAAGGTCATTATGGATATCTTGGCTCCGTCCTCCGGTGCTTCAGCCTCCGTGACGAGGGCGACATGTTCAAGGAATTGCGCCAAGGTTTCGAAATCCGACAAGGCGCGAGAAAGCTCTTTCAGATTTTCCAGCCGTCCCGGCGCTTCGGGAGATTTATCGGCCTTCCACATAGCCAGATAGCCGGACTCTTCCAGCAGTGTATCCAGCGCCGCTACCGAACCCTGTGCGGCCAGGATCCCGCGCCAAGCTTCGAACTGGTCAATCAGCGCGTGTAGCGTGGTAGCGAGCTTGCCCTTGAATCCGCCTTCAGTGACGAGCTTCATTGTTGTATCGTGCAGAGAGAGATTCGCGGCGCGCGCGGCCCCATGCAGATTGCGCATCGCACTTTCCCCCACGCCGCGCTTGGGCAGATTGACGATGCGTTCGAACGCTAGATCGTCAGAGGGCTGTGCTAAAACTCGCAAATACGCGATGGCGTCGCGGATTTCCTGGCGCTCATAGAAGCGCATTCCTCCGACGATGCGGTAGGGTACGCCAAGGGTGAGGAGCCTTTCTTCAAAGGCGCGGGTCTGAAACCCGGCGCGGATCAGAATCGCAATCTCGTTGAGGGACTCGCCCGCGCGCCAAAGCGATTCGATGCGGCCTCCCACCGTGCGTGCTTCTTCCTCCGAGTCCCACAAGGAAATCACTTCAACCTTCTCGCCATCTGAATGGTCGCGGCCCGGATGAAGGGTTTTGCCAAGCCGCCCTTCGTTATGCGCGATGAGATGTGAGGCGGCGGCAAGAATGGGTTTGGTGGAGCGATAATTCGCTTCGAGCCGGATGACCTTAGCGCCTGGAAAATCGCGTTCAAATTTCAGGATATTTTCTATCTCGGCGCCCCGCCAGCTATAGATGCTCTGGTCGTCATCGCCGACACAGCAGATATTCTTATGCCCCTGCGCAAGTAGGCGCAGCCAGTAATATTGCACGAGATTAGTGTCCTGATACTCATCCACCAGGATGTAGTGGAAAGCACGATGGTAAAATGCCAGCACCTCCGCGTCAGTTTTTAAGAGATGCACCATCAGAAGCAATAGATCGCCGAAATCCACGGCATTGAGCTGGCGTAGCCGGGCCTGGTAGTCAGCGTAAAACTCCTCCGCGCGGCCATTGGCGTAGTCTGAGGCTTCATTGGTCGGGATCTGGCCCGGCATAAAGCCCTTGTCTTTCCAGCGCTGGATCTGCGCCATCAGCGCGTTGGGTGGCCAGCGTTTGAAGTCGATCCGCGCCGCCTCTAAAATCTGCTTGAGCAGGCGGAGTTGGTCGTCCGTGTCGAGAATGGAGAAGCTGTTGGTTAGCTTCACTCGGTCTGCCCAGCGGCGTAGCATCCGGGCACAGAGAGAGTGGAATGTGCCGATCCACAGCCCTTCCGGCAGGCCGCCCATGATCTTCGCGACGCGCTCGCGCATCTCTCGTGCCGCCTTGTTGGTAAATGTGACGGTGAGGATTTGATTGGGAAAAGCGCGACGGCTGAGCAATATATGGGCAAAGCGGGTTGTGAGCACGCGCGTTTTGCCAGTGCCCGCACCCGCCAGCACCAGAACCGGGCCCTCGGTGGTCTCCACCGCCTCTTGCTGGGCCCGGTTCAACCCATGCAGGTAATCGCTCAAGCGGCAGATATCTCCGGCTTCACCCCCAGAATGCGGGCGATGGCGTAGGTGAGGTCAGGGCGGTTGAGGGTATAGAAATGAAACTCATCGATGCCATTGGCCTGCAGTAAGCGCACCTGCTCCGCTGCGACGGCGGCCGCCACCATGCGGCGGGTTTCAACGTCGTCGTCGAGCCCCTCAAACATGCCGGCCATCCAACCGGGCACCGATGTGCCGCACGCCGCGGCGAATTTCTTCATTTGATTGAAGTTGGTGACGGGCAATATGCCGGGTACGATTGGCGCTTTGATGCCCGCGGCCAAGGCGCGGTCCATGAAGCGCAGGAAGATGGCATTGTCGAAAAAAACCTGGGTGATAGCGCGCGTCGCTCCAGCATCCAGCTTGCGTTTGAGATTTTCGAGATCCGCCTCGGGGTTCGGGGCTTGGGGGTGGACTTCCGGGTAGGCTGCCACGGAAATCTCGAAATCCGCGATTTTTTTTAAGCCTTTCACTAGATCTGCCGCGAAGGCGTAGCCGCTTGGGTGCGGTTTATACGGCGCGCCACTTGGCATGTCGCCCCGCAGGGCCACGATATGGCGCACTCCGGCCTCCCAATAGCGTGCGGCGATGTCGTTGACATCCTCTTGGGTGGCACCCACGCAGGTGAGGTGCGCGGCCGGGGTAAGGGCGGTTTCCTTGACGATCCGCAGCACGGTGGCATGGGTACGCTCCTGCGTGGAGC
Organism: Pseudomonadota bacterium; assembly: GCA_021818425.1. Lineage (GTDB taxonomy): Bacteria > Pseudomonadota > Alphaproteobacteria > Acetobacterales > Acetobacteraceae > Acidocella. Next base: position 19,534 of record JAKAEC010000025.1, on the reverse strand, counting down.
CACCTGCGCCGTAAGTAACTGAGACAAAGGCTGGCCGCAGCGTGGCCAGTCGCTCGATGCAACTCCATAGCTGAGCTTCCAACGTCGGAGTCTTCGGTGGAAAAAATTCGAAGGAGATAGCGGGCGGAGCAGCGCCCTCGCGTGCAGGCAGCGGCGCGATCCGTTCACCAGCGGCCCAACGTTCCAAAGTGTGCCGGACGGGGGAATGTGTCATGTTGGCGAACTCCATGAGCCGCGTTAGGTGGCAGGCTAGACGGCTTTAGGCAAGTGGCAAGTAGGACACAGGCTGAATGAAGCTCTGGCACCCTGGTTGACGGAACGGTAATGACACACACATTTGCTGTGCCGTCGTGTGTGAGCCGGCCCGGAAGTCAGGAGAAGGAAGATGACTAACTTGAACCGCAGGCTGAGGCGCGGCTTGGCCTTAACCGTTCCGGCCCTGATCACGGCCACTGCGCTTTCTGGCTGCGCCACCCCGCCGCCAAAATCCGATACCGCGGATTACCAAGCCTATCAGCAGCTCAATGACCCGCTGGAGCCTACTAACAGGGCGTTCTTCAAGGTCAACAGAACTCTAGATACCTATGTGATGAAGCCGGTTGCCGAGGGCTACGTGGCCATCACCACCCAGGGTATTCGTAACCATGTAACGGATTTCACCTCAAATATCGACGAACCGGCGCGGATGCTGAATTTCATGGCCGAGGGGTATCCGGCGGATGCCGGCACCTCGCTGGTGCGCTTCCTAGTGAACTCCACCATTGGTATTGGCGGTATTTTTGATCCTGCCTCCGCTATAGGCTATCCCAAGACTAGCACGGATTTCGGTATCACCCTCGCCACTTGGGGAGTGCCGGCTGGTCCTTATCTCTATCTACCCCTGTTCGGCCCCTCCGGTGCGCGCGATGTGTGGAACCTGCCGGTACAGTGGTTCGCCACTCCAATGGAGGCTGCTCCCGCGAGCACCGCGTTGAACGATTTCGGACATGCTGAAGACGGGATCAACCTGATCAATACCCGTGCTACTTATTTACAGCCGATCGACCAGATCGATGCGACGGCGCTGGATCCCTATGCCACATTCCGGAGCCTTTATCGCCAATCTCGTGCCTCAGAGTTGCAAGAGGTTAAGCAGCATGACCACAGGACGTGGCCGGATTGGTATAGTCGGCCGGCCAAATAGAATGAGGATTCAAGGACAGACCATGTATTTCCGCCGCTTCATTGTGGGGGTTGCCACCTCCGTCCCGATGCTTGCCGTGATGGCGGGTGCCGCGCAGGCGATTACGCCGGACCAAGCCAAGAGCTTCATCACGGCTTCTGGTGACAAGCTAGTTGCCATCGTTAATGGCGGCGGCTCGCAGGACCAAAAAGCCAGTCAGCTTCGCCACTTGGTGAACCAAATCGTGGCCGTGAACCAAGTGGGGGATTATGTGCTGGGCCGCTACATCAACGTGGCCACCCCGGCGCAGAAGCAGCAATTTGAGGCTTTGTTTCACCAGTTGCTCAGCTACAACATTACCTACCAGATCAAGGCGTACCAAGGTGTGAGCTTCAAGGTGAACAGTGCCACCCCGCAGGGTAACGACGTGCTGGTGGACACGACCGTGACAGCGCCCGACAAGGCACCAGCGGATGTGGGATGGATAGTTGAAGATGATTCCGGGCAGCCGAAGATCATCGATGTGATCGTCGCGGGGACCTCCCTGCGCATCACTACTCGCAATGACTACGCAGGCGTGATCACCGATCATGGCGGCCAAGTTGCTGCCCTGCTCACTGCGATGCAGAACCAGATCACTAGAATTTCCGCCAGCCAGTAATTTTGGGCCGGGCAAAAAAGGGGCCGGAACGGTCCCTTTTTTGGCTTATGGTGAAGCGGCACCCGAGGCGTTGTTAGGTGCCGGGGAATGCGGCGGGTTCAGTAACATGTTCCAGTCTAGTGAAGGCGGGCTGCTCGTTTTCTGGCCGTTAACGACGATTCCGTTCTTGCCGTAGACGGTATGCATGGTCAGCACCTGCCCACCATCCGAAGTGGTAGAGAGGTATGGCGAGAGTCGGGCCTCGATTTGGCTGACCCAGCCCTGCAAGCCGGGGTATGAGCCAGTCAGCGCGTTGGTGAACTGGTCTAGGTGGTCGGCGGTAAGGTCCATTTTGCCAGAGGGTTGGCCGGCTTTGTCGAATGCTATTTTGCCATCGGCCTTGAATCGGCTGGGGCCAAGCTTCAGGCTGAGGCTGCCATGCCCGCTGCCACCCGCCATTGCCCATTGATGCAGGGTTTTCAGCATGAATTTGTCGCGCTGGTCCTGATCCTGAAAGTTAGCTTCCTGCTCTGCGATGCTACGCCAGTCCAGTGGGCCGGAAAGCTGCCCAGACAGGGAAATATGTTCGATTTTTCCGTCAAAGGGCAGATTAAGCAGCCGCGTCAGAATAGGCGAGAGGCTGAAATGATGCATGTCCTCTTGCAGGTCTAGGGCGGTCTGGCTTGGCCCTGCTTTTGCGTTGAGCGATTCGTGCAGGGTTAGCGCGCCGATCTTCGCAACCTCAAGGCTGCCATTGCTGGCCAGCAGGTTCACGCCTTCGAAATGTGCATTGCCGCTGCTGACGGGGTTGGTGCTATTGCCCAGCCAGATCGATGGGGAGAGCGTTTCGGTAATATCGGCCGCTTCGAAGGTCAGCGCGCCTGACGCCTCGGAACTGCTGATGGTAATGGTCAGCGGCATATCCATATGCAAGGTCAGAGGATGAAGGAGGCTGACATGTGCGCCCAGGCTGACGGCGCTGGCGGTAACGGCCGGAACCGAGGGGTCAGGCTGCGAGGTCCAGCGTGGCTGGCTCACCGTTACGCTGGCAAGGATTGGCGAGTGGCTGGTAGTGATGTTGTGGTAAGAAATGTGCGCCGTGCCGCTGGCATTCACGTGGTTGATCTCGGCCGTGACCAGCTGCTTCAGGCGCATATTGGCGTAGAGCCACAGCCCCAGCCAGACCAGCGCGACCAGAATAACGAGCCCAACCAGCCCCTTTATGAAACTTCGCATCAGCGACCCTCTCAGGATTTGTTCGCCTCTGTTGTGCCGCACCCTTGACCAGCGGCCAAGTGTGGAGGCTTTAGCAAAGCCATGAAGATTTATTCGGACTGGCGCGCCCTGCCCGCCGCGGCGCGTGGCGCAAGCGTGGCGGTAGGAAATTTCGATGGCGTGCATATCGGCCACATGGCGGTTCTGCGCGCCGCCCATGCCGCCCGGCCGGACGCGCAGCGCGCAGTGCTGACTTTCGAGCCGCATCCGCGGGAGTTCTTCCGCCCGCAGGATGCACCCTTCCGGCTAACTTTGGCGGCTGAGCGTGCCGCGGCCTTGGAGGCGCTGGGGGTAGAAATTCTCTACCAGCTGCCTTTCAATGCCGAATTTTCGCACCTCACCGCCGAAGCCTTCGTGCAGGAGGTTCTCTTCTCCGGCATTGGGGCTGCGCATCTTACCTGCGGGGCCGATTTTGCCTTTGGTCATCGGCGCGGAGGGGATGTAGCGTTTCTAGCCGCGCGGGCGGAGGCACTGGGAGTTGGGCTTACAATTGTGCCGCCGGTTTCAGACGCGCAGGGACCGATTTCGTCATCCCGCATTCGCCGGTTATTGCAGGACGGTTACCCCGAGCGCGCGGCAGCACTGCTGGGGCGGCCGCATTCCATCCGCGGCGAGGTTGTGCAGGGTGATGCGCGCGGGCGCAGCCTCGGCTTCCCGACCGCCAATATCCAGCTTGGGCGGCATCTGGAGCCGCAGCGCGGCGCTTATGCCGTGACCGCCAAGCTGGAGGGGCGGCTAGTGAAGGGGGTGGCGAATATCGGGCAGCGGCCTACCGTGGGCGGCACGGAATCTCGGCTGGAGGCGCATTTCTTTGATTTCGAAGGTGATCTTTACGGTCGGGAAATTGCCGTGCAGTTGTGCCATTTCATCCGTGAGGAGCAGAAATTCCCTAATTTTGACACGCTGAAGGCGCAGATCGCCCGTGACGCGCGCGAGGCTAGGCGTGTGCTTGACGCTGTGCAGGGCGGGATCGCATAATTGCACCATGACCGGCCACTCCATACGAATTATGCTGCCTGCCCGGGCCTGAAACGGGTTTTTGCCGCGTCAACTTCCACCGCCTGGTGATGGTTTCCCATGAGTGATTCGCTGATCGATTATAAGTCCACCGTGTTCCTGCCGCGCACGGATTTTCCCATGCGGGGCGAGCTACCCAAGCGCGAGCCACAAATGCTGCACCGCTGGGCGGAGATGGATCTTTGGACAAAGCTGCGCGAGATGGCGTCGGGTAAGAGGCCCTTTGTGTTGCATGACGGCCCACCTTACGCCAACGGCAATCTGCATATTGGCCACGCGCTCAACAAAATTCATAAGGACGTCATCAACCGCGCGCAATCCATGGCGGGGAGGGATGTGGATTATATTCCGGGTTGGGACTGCCACGGCCTGCCGATCGAATGGAAGGTCGAGGAAAAATACCGAGCCAAAAAGCTGGATAAGGATCAAGTGCCGGTCCTGGAATTCCGCAAGGAATGTAGGGAATATGCACAGCATTGGCTGGAGGTGCAGTCTTCCGAGTTCCAGCGTCTGGGCGTAATGGGCGATTGGGCGAAGCGCTATGCGACCATGGATTTCGCCTCAGAAGCGGCGATTGCGGGTGAGATCGGAAAGTTCCTGCTGAACGGCACGCTGTATCGTGGCCTCAGGCCAGTGATGTGGAGCCCGGTGGAGAAAACTGCGCTTGCGGAAGCCGAGGTCGAGTATCACGATAAAAAGGATACGGCGATTTATGTTCGTTTTCCCTCTTCTGATGAGGGCGGGGAATTCGTAGGCAGTGCCATCGTCATCTGGACCACCACGCCCTGGACCATTCCGGGCAATCGCGGCCTCGCGGTGGGGCGCGAGTTGGAATATGCGCTCGTCACCGTGGATGAGGTGGCGGAGTCTAGCTTGGCGGTGAAAGGGGAGCGGCTGATTGTGGGCACCTCGCTGCTGGAAGCTTTCGCCAAGGAGGTTGGCATTACGGCCTGCAGCATCGAACGGCGCTTCCAAGGGCAGGAGTTGGAAGGCAAGCGTTTCCTTCACCCGCTGACCAAGGTCGATACGGGGTATCAGTTTACCGTGCCCGTGATGCTGGGCGAATTTGTGACTATGGAGACAGGCACTGGCATCGTGCATATGGCGCCAGGCCATGGCGAGGATGATTTCGCACTCTGCACGGCCAATGGCATTGCCGTGCCCGAGACGGTGGCGAATGACGGCACCTATTACCCCTCTGTGCCGTTGTTCGCGGGGCTACATGTGTATAAGGCAGCCGAACCGGTTTGCGCCAAGCTCATCGAGGCAAGTTGTCTCTTGCATCGTAGCGAGTTTTTGCACTCCTACCCGCACAGTTGGCGTTCGAAAGCACCGTTGATCTACCGTGCGACCGCGCAATGGTTCATTCGCATGGATGGGGAGGAACGGATTCGCGAGAAGGCGCTGGCTGCCATTGATGAGACGAAATTTGTGCCGGAGATTGGGCGCAATCGTATCCGCTCTATGGTAGAAAGCCGCCCGGATTGGTGCATCTCCCGCCAGCGCGCCTGGGGCGTGCCGATTGCTATTTTTGTAGATAAACGCACCCACGAACCGCTGCGCGATGAGGTAGTAGTAGAACGCGTAGTGAAGATTTTTACCGAAGAGGGGGCGGATGCCTGGTATGCTCGGCCAGCTAGCGACTTCCTGGGCCCCGACCGTAACCCGGATGATTACGAGCAGATTTTCGATGTGGTCGATGTCTGGTTCGAATCCGGCTCCACTCATGCCTTCGTGCTAGAGGCTCGAGGGGTACCGTGGCCGGCCGACGTGTATTTGGAAGGGTCTGACCAGCATCGCGGTTGGTTTCAATCCTCCCTGTTGGAGGCCGTGGGCACGCGTGGGCGCGCACCCTTTAAGGTGATTGTGACGGACGGTTTCGTGCTGGACGAGCAGGGGCGCAAAATGTCCAAATCGCTGGGCAACGTAACGGCCCCTCAGGAAGTAAACGATAAATACGGCGCGGATATTCTGCGGCTATGGGTCCTGAATTCGGATATTTCCGAAGATTTGCGCATTGGTCCGGAAATTCTGAAACAGCAGGCAGAGCTGTATCGGAGGTTGCGTAATTCGCTCCGCTGGATTCTTGGCTCTCTGGACGGGTTCGCGGAGATTGAGCGAATGGCTCCGGAGGAGTTTCCCGAACTTGAACGTTTCATGCTCAACCGCCTCTGGCTGGTGAATAAGAAAATTCAAGGAGCGGTTGCGAGCCATGATTGGACAGGCGTGTATCCGGCAATCCATTATTTCTGCACAACTGATCTGTCGGCCTTTTACTTCGATATCCGCAAAGATAGCCTCTATTGCGATGCGCCATCGTCGAAAAAGCGCCGGGCTTGCCGTAGCTTTTTGGACATTTTGTTTCGTTGCCTAGCCACTTGGCTTGCACCAGCGCTTCCGTTCACTGCCGAAGAGGCATGGATCGCACGGTATGGCGTCGAGGCTTCAGTGCATCTAGAGCAATTTCCTACGGTTCCAGACTCTTGGCGGGATGATCAGCTTGCGAAAAAGTGGTGGAAAATCAGCCTATTGAGGGGGCGTGAACTGGGGATGAGTGATGAAAAGCGACCCGAGATTTCTTCCGGTTTCACGTCAGATATTGAAGAAAAGAGAAGGGCAGGGGCCATAGGCTCGTCGCTCGGAGCAAAAATTTCTGCAGGTTTGTTCGTTACTGGCGACGACGATAAAAGGCTGTTATCCGAGGAAGATTGGGCTGAGATTGCGATTGTATCGCAGTTCTCGTTCGATGACTCTCTTGAACCGGGTACATTCCGTGTAGAGGTCGCTCCCGGCCAGAAATGCGAGCGCTGCTGGCGCGTGCTGCCGGAGGTGGGGGAAAGCTCGAAACATCCCAAGCTTTGCAGGCGCTGCTGTGAGGTGGTTGAGGAACTTACCTGATGAGGTTTGGTGTCGGGATTATGGTCGCGCTCGTCGTTCTGGCAGCGGACCAGGCCAGCAAGTATGCGGTGCTGAATATTTGGCATCTGCAGAGCGGCGTGATGCTTTCTCCCTTGCCGGTGCTGGATCTGGTGCTGGTGTGGAACCGCGGCATCACCTTCGGATTGTTCGCTGGACTTGGCGCCAAGATTTTGCTGGCGGTGCTGGCAAGCCTCGTTATCGTTGCACTCATCGTCTGGATGGCGCGCACCAGGAGTTGGTTGGTAACTATCGCGGTGGGCGCCATCACGGGCGGGGCTACGGGTAATGTGCTGGACCGTTTGCGTTTTGGCGCGGTGGTGGATTTTATCCATGTGCATATCGGCACGCTGGCCTACCCATGGGTCTTTAATGTGGGAGATTCTGCCATCGTATGCGGCGTAATTGCGCTGATGGTCGATAACCTCCGCCGCAAGCCGCCTGTTGCGGCGGATAAAGGGTAAGGATAGGAAGACGCCATGACCATACGCCGCGCCATTGCCGTTCCCTCAACCATCCTGCTCGCTCTGGCGCTTGCCGGGTGCACTGATGGCATGAAGAAGTCTTTCGGGCTGGAAGCGAATCCCCCCGATGCATATCAGGTTGGCACATTGCCGCCGCTCTCTCTCCCGCCGGAGATGGGTCAGCTGCCGCCGCCCAATCCCGGCCAGCCGCCCACGCAGCAAGCAAGCGCTGCGCAGCAGGGCGCAGATGTAGTTGATGCGGCTAACGCCTTGCCTGTTGCAAGCCAGCCTATCTCTGCCGCCGGACAGGCATTTTTGGACCAGGCGGGCCCTGCGCCGCAGGGGAATATCCGCGCGGAGGTGAATAAGAACGCCGCCGTGGCCAGCCGTTCGGGCGGATTCGTGGACAAGCTGATGGGTGATAACCCAAATGCGCCGAAGGTGGTGAACGCGAGCGAGGAACAGCGCCGTCTGCAGGAAAACGCGGCTCTCGGCCAGCCAGCAACCAAGGGCGCTACCCCCGAGGAAACGGCTGCCTCGCCGGGTTTGTTCCAACGCTTCCTCGATCTATTCTGAAAAACCGTGTCGCGTAGGAATATTAAGCTTTCTGCGTGGCAATCTTTCCTCTAGGCGGGGCATCGTCGCACCCCGGAGGGTTTTCTCGTGCGCTTTTCTCTGTTTGCCGGCGCCGCTGATGTTACCAGTTGCATCGGCCGCATTTGCGCCACCTATCGAGCCTCCCGATCCGCCCTCGGGCGGACGGTGGTGCCGCCGGGCACTTAGTCCCTCCGGCACCTAATTCCTTCTGCTATGGGCGGAGTGCATGCTGATGCAATTTGCCTCGCCAGCTATAGGCAGTTAGGCGACGCGCTCCACCTTAGCGCCGCAATTGGCAAGTTTCTGTTCCACAGCCTCATATCCGCGGTCCAGATGATAGACTCGGGAAATTGTGGTTTCCCCCTGCGCAGCCAGGGCGGCCAACACCAAGGAGAAGGAAGCACGTAGATCGGTTGCCATCACGGGCGCGCCGGTTAGGTGATCCGCACCGCGGACGATGGCTGAGGCGCCTTGGATGTTGATCCGTGCTCCCATGCGCGCGAGCTCCGGCACGTGCATGAAACGGTTTTCGAAGATGTTTTCGGTGATGAGGGAGGCGCCCTGTGCCACCGTCATCAGCGCCATGAACTGCGCCTGCATGTCGGTCGGGAAGCCCGGGAACGGCTCGGTGGTAATATCCACCCCGTGTAGCCCGTTGGCGCGGGTCACGCGAAAGCCGTTCTCGGCTTCGGTGATCACAACGCCGGCCTCGGCGAGCGAAGTCAGCACCGCACCCAGATCCGCCGCGCGGGCGTTTTCCAGGAACACATCACCGCCGGTAATCGCTGCGGCGCATGCATAGGTGCCCGTTTCGATGCGGTCGGGCAGAATGGAATGAGCCGCGCCATGTAGGGATTTCACACCCTCAATGGTCAGCGTATCTGTCTCTAGCCCTTCGATCTTTGCTCCCATGGCTATAAGGCATTTGGCGAGGTCGGTGATTTCCGGCTCACGGGCAGCATTTTTTAGCACCGTTTGGCCGTCGGCGAGTGAGGCCGCCATTAGCAGGTTTTCGGTGGCACCGACGGAGATGAAGGGGAATACGACGGTTGCCCCCTTCAGCCCCCGGGGCGCTGTGGCATGCACGTAGCCGTTTTCAAGTTCGATATGCGCACCCATCGCTTCCAGCCCCTTCAAATGCAAGTCTACGGGGCGGGTACCGATGGCGCAGCCGCCGGGCAGGGACACGCGTGCTTCGCCCGTGCGGGCCAGTAGCGGGCCCAGTACCAGAATCGAAGCACGCATCTTGCGCACGATGTCGTAGGGCGCTTCCGTGCTGGTGATTTGACCGCCGAGAGCCAAGCGGCCATTTTCTGGCGTTACCTCAATGCCGTGCTGCGCCAGCAACTGCGACATGGTGGCTATATCCGCCAGTTTGGCGACGTTGGAGAGGCGTAGCCGCTCGTCCGTGAGCAAGCCGCAGGCCATTAGCGGTAGGGCAGCATTCTTAGCGCCGGAAATGGCGATGGTGCCGGAGAGTGGCATGCCACCGGTAATGCGAATCGAATCCATGGTCTTGTTTACATCCTCGGCAGCGATACGCCGCGCTGGCCCATATATTTGCCCGCCTTGTCGGCATAGGAAATTTCGCAAGGGCTTTCGCCCTTGAGGAATAGAAATTGGCAGATGCCCTCGCCCGCATAAATCTTTGCGGGTAACGGGGTAGTATTAGAAATTTCGATGGTCACTTGGCCTTCCCACTCGGGCTCCAGTGGCGTGACGTTCACGATGATCCCGCAGCGAGCATAAGTAGATTTACCAAGGCATATTACCAGCACATCACGCGGAATACGGAAATATTCCACCGTATTGGTCAGCGCGAAGCTATTGGGCGGGATGATGCAGACCACACCGGTGCGGTCCACGAAACTGGCGGGGCTGAAGGCTTTCGGGTCAACGATTGCCGAATCGACATTGGTGAACACCTTGAACTGGTCCGAACAGCGGGCATCGTAGCCATAAGAGGAAAGGCCATATGAGACCACGCCGTCACGCTTCTGGCTTTCCACGAACGGCTCGATCATGCCGTGTTCTAGGGCCTGCTGGCGGATCCAATGGTCGGGCATCACGGGCATTCGGGTTCGTCCTTCTGTTCCGGCGGTTTGGCGCGTGCTTGGGCTTTCCGGCGGGCTAGATTTGCGCGCAGGGCTTCGGCTTCCGCTTCCTCGCGCGCCCGACGCGTAGCTTCGGCGAGGGAGAGTTTTGAGGGAGAGGGGGGCGCCTTCATAAGGGATGTTTCAAGCCGGGTCCTGGCGGTTCCGTCAAGGGCCTTGATTTTTGGAGCGGGCGAAGGGATTCGAACCCTCGACCCCAACCTTGGCAAGGTTGTGCTCTACCCCTGAGCTACGCCCGCAACTTGGTACGCCAGAAACTTTTGGAGCGGGCGAAGGGATTCGAACCCTCGACCCCAACCTTGGCAAGGTTGTGCTCTACCCCTGAGCTACGCCCGCTCGCGGCGTGGTGAGGCTCTTTATAGGGGCGCGCAGGGGATTGCAAGCCAGCTGAATGTGTTTGCCGAAGGGCATGGACGGGGTGTGAGCGGCGTCTGCAATCCTATATAAGGGACTAAATTAGGTACTAAGCATTTCAGGACGGAAGACAATAAATGAGCACGCTGTTCAACGAAACGCCGGGCGCGCAAACCGCCGGGACGGTGGATTTCATCATTGAGGGCGACCAGGCCAATTTCATGGCCGACGTCATCGATGCCTCTCAGGAACGGCCAGTACTGGTGGATTTTTGGGCGACTTGGTGTGGACCGTGCAAAACTCTTACCCCGGCGCTGGAGCGCGTGATTCGTGCCCAGAACGGGCGGGTGCGGCTAGTAAAGATTGACGTGGACAAGAACCAGGCGCTGGTGACTCAGCTTTCCCGCATGGGGTTGCCGATGCAATCCGTGCCCACGGTGGTCGCCTTTTGGCATGGGCAGATTGCGGACACATTTTCCGGCGCATTGCCGGAGAGCGAGCTGAAGCGTTTTGTTGAGGCGCTGCTGAAACTCTCAGGAACCGCGGCGCCGGGGGAGGAATTGATCGCGGAGGCCAAGGCACTGCTGGAACAGGGCCAAGCTGAGGCGGCTGCGCAATACTTCGGTGCCGCCCTGCAGGAAACGCAGGAGAAACCGGATGCTTGGGGTGGGCTAGTGCGCGCTCTGCTCGCCATGGGTGATGAGCATCAGGCCCACGAGGTGTTGGCCAAGGTGCCGGAAAGACTGGCCGAGCATGCCGAGATCGCTGGCGCTCGTGCGGCATTGTCGCTGGCGCAGGAGGGCCGCAAGGCGCAGGCTGCCATGCAGGGGCTCGAGGCACGGCTTGCCGCCAACGCCGATGACCACGAAGCGCGCTATGAGTTGGCTACGGCGCTGAATGCCACCGGAGCGCGGGCCGAGGCCGCTGCGGCGCTGCTGGAGATTGTCAGGCGGGATCGAGCTTGGAACGCCGATGGCGCGCGGCTGCAATTGCTGAAATTCTTTGAGGCTTGGGGCATGGATGATCCGGCGACTATGGCGGCGCGGCGCAAGTTATCGGCCTTGCTGTTCGCTTAGGTGATGACGGCTCATGTGCTAAAGCTGGATGATCTGCCGGAAGAATTTCCGGTTTTCCCGCTTGGCGGTGCGCTTCTGCTTCCGCGTGGGCGGTTGCCGTTGAACATTTTTGAACCGCGGTATCTCGCCATGGTGGAAGATGCGTTGGCGGAGGGGCGTTATTTCGGCATGGTGCAGCCCGATAAACGCTTGCCGCGCGGGGAAAATGGGCCGGGGCTCTACCGCACTGGCTGTCTCGGGCGCATTTCTTCCTTTGAGGAGACCGACGACGGACGCTATCTGATTACCCTTACTGGCGTCATCCGCTTTGGCATTGCCGAGGAGATCGAGATGCGGCGCGGTTATCGCCGAGTGCGCGCGGGGCTCGCCGGTTTTGCAGCAGATTTGCGACCCGTCGAGGAGAGTTTGCCCTTTTCCCGGCAGATATTACTAGAGGCGCTCGGTCGTTATTTTGCTGCCGCCGGCGCGGAGGCGAATTGGGCGGCCGTCAGAGAGCTTAGCGATGAGGCGCTGGTCGTCTCTCTTTGTATGGCGTGTCCATTCGGTCACGAAGAGAAACAGGCCCTGTTGGAAGCCCGGGACCCGCCAATGCGCGCGGAAGCCCTGCGTGCCCTGCTGGAAATTGACTCTTTCGATGGTGGTCCAGCAAACGGTAGATCCCCTAAAGCTAGTTGAGGCAACAATGAGCAATGACGCAAACGAACCGGGGGTGGATCCGCGCCTTTTGGAAATGTTGATTTGCCCGGTGACGCGGGGCAAGTTGGTCTATGATCCTATTTGCAACGAACTGATTAGCGAAAAAGCCGGGCTAGCCTATCCCATCCGCAACGGCATTCCCGTGATGCTAGCGGAGGAAGCGAGGCCGCTGACGCCGTGAAGCAGCGGGGTGGACCGAGGCTTTATCGCGCCGTGACAAGCTCCGCTCCGGGCTGCAGCCGTTATGCCTGATTTGCAAGCAGCGGAGGCGGCGCCGGAAGTCCAGGCAGGGCGCGCGCGCGTTACGGCCGTTGTCGTTGCTGTTGCCCTATTCATGCAAAATCTTGATTCGACCGTGGTGACGACGGCGCTGCCGGCGATGGCAAAAAGCTTTAACATCGACCCGATCTATATGAGCGTCTCTGTTACCTCCTATCTTATCGCGCTGTCGATGTTCATTCCGGCCTCGGGTTGGGTGGCTGACCGCTTTGGCGCGCGGCAGGTGTTTCGCCTCGCCATTGCCGTCTTCAGCATAGGCTCGCTCTTTTGCGGCATGGCGCCCAATTTGTTGGTACTGGTGGCGGCGCGGATGTTGCAGGGCCTGGGCGGAGCGATGATGTTGCCCGTGGGGCGGTTGCTGCTTCTGCGTTCCGTGAGTCGTTCGCAACTGGTTTCGGCCATGACCTGGGTCACCATGCCAGCGTTGCTGGGCCCGATGCTTGGTCCGCCGCTAGGGGGTTTCATCGTCTCCGTTGCCTCCTGGCGTTGGATTTTTGACATTAACCTGCCCATCGGCTTCGTGGGGGCGGTTGCGGTCTCACTGGTTATCCCCGACATGCGCGAGGAAGGACGTGGTGGGCAACTCGATGCGCTGGGCCTGGTGTTTGCTGGCCTAGCGATGGGGTTGCTGATGGCCGGGATGGAAACGGTGGGGCGCGATCTTGTATCGGTTTTCTGGAGCCTGCTTGCCTTTGCAGGAGGCGGGGCGGCCTGCGCAGCCTATTGGCGGCACGCGCGGCGGGCGGAAAACCCGGTGCTGGACTTCTCTCTTTTTAATGTGGAGACCTTCAGAATTTCGGTGGCAGCAGGTAGCTTGTTTAGGATTGCTGTAGGCGCGCTGCCGTTTTTACTGCCGCTGATGCTGCAACTCGGCTTTGGCAAATCGCCACTTCAGAGCGGCATGATCACTTTCGCTGCGGCCGCTGGTGCCATCCTGATGAAAGTGGTGACAGCGCCGCTGCTCAACCGCTTCGGGTTCCGTAAGGTCCTGATTTGGAACGGCGTGGTCGCCGTTTCGGCCATGGCCACGACGGCGGCCTTTTCACCTGACTGGCCGGCTTTACTGATGTGCTTGGTGTTGTTTGCCGCTGGCTTTTTTCGGTCATTACAGTTCACGGCCTTCAACGCGATCGCATATGGTGACATTGCTAGGGCTCGCATGTCTGCCGCGACCACGTTGTATTCAACCGTGCAACAATTGTCATTAACGATGGGGGTCGTCGCGGGGGCGGCGAGCTTAGAGGCGGCCAACTGGCTTTTCAGGCGCGCTTCGCCCGCTTTGTTGGATTATAGAGCAGCGTTTCTGACCGTGAGCCTGATTGCCATGCTGTCCATCCCTCTATGTGCGCGGCTCTCGAAAACGGCCGGTGAGGCGCTAACCAGCCACCCACAGGTGCGATAGGTCGCACTCATTCAGGCAACATCAGTGGGCAGTAGGAATCGTTTGAGGCTCGATACGGCGGGAGCAAGCTGGCGCCATGTGCTGGTGACCAAAAATTCCGACAATGCGGCCGTGGGGTAGCTTTCACCAATCCGCGCCGCTTCAGGGGCTATCCGGGTAGACCCGGCCAAGCTTATCGCCAATTCATGCAGACCGGGATTATGACCGATAACGAGGGCACTGCGTACGGTTTCGGGCAAGCCTTGCACAGTGGCAAGAATTTGCGACGGCGTTGCCATGTAGAGCTGCGGCAAGGAATCGATGTTCGGCCATTCGTCCCAGACAGGCGTGTTTTCCAGTTCTTCGAGCGTCTGTTGCGCGCGCCTGGCGGTGGAGACGAGCACCACCTCAGGCGCCAGCCCCGCCTTGCGCATGGCTAGGCCGATTTTTCCCGCAGCGCGGCGGCCCTTCTCGGTTAGCGCACGGTCATGGTCGGATTGGCCTTTTGCTTCAGTTTCGGCCTTGGCATGGCGAAGAAAAATCAATTGGTGCATGGGAGGACAGTGCCACGGAAGGCGACGTCTGTCGCCCCTGTCCCACGAGGGTTATCATTTGCACAAGACGGAAAAAAATAATGCAGCACGGCTTTGAGTAGGAGAATTTCTGGTCGATACGTGGGCTATGGTTGTTGTCTGGTAAGAGCTAGGGCCCGCGCTGCCCATTCTTTCTCCTTTAAAGGGAGGGGCAAGAGATGCGCTTCCGAATTCTGTGCAACAGCGCGCCAGTTGGCAAGCTCACGTGATATTTACTTAGACGGGTGGTAGCCCGCGCGGGATATAAATGCCGAAATCTTTATGTGTATCATGATATTTTGGTGTTTCATTGTCACGGTCGTGCGCTTAACTGTTGGCTGAATGGCTCGTTCATGCGGCCGGACAGGAGGGGGGAACATAGTCGTACGTTACTCAGCGTGCAGGCCAAGTAAGTCCATGGTGGCCAGTAGCGGTACGATCTTGACAGAGCGTCTCTATGTAACCGGAACGCTAAATAAGTCGCTTTGGCACGACTAGAATAATCAGTGCTTCAACTTTGCGTCCCACGTGCTGGACGACCAGGAATATCGGAAATATGTAGCCCCTAGACGGCAAAGGCTCGGATTTATGTCTGGGACTCTGCTGTGTCTATCTCATCAAACAACGAGGAAATTCAGATACCACCTTGTCTCTCGACGGAGGGTAGGTCGAGGTTTGCCGCATTCGCTATCTTATAATTTGGCTGCGGCTTCAGAGATAAGATGATTTCGCACCTGATCGGTCTGCTGTCATTCTTCTCTAGTTGAAGTCTTCCTCCGGATGGCGCAGGTGCCAAAGTCGTTCGTGCGCGGCGACAAGGCTTTCGATGCTTTTGCGCCGGTTCGCATCGGGTGGAACTGTGCGGCGAGTGAGCATCGATTCCAGAATACGCAGCAATTGCTCTGCGATTTCGTAATCGCCTTGGTCGCAAGCGTGATGAAAGGCGAGTAGAATCTTGTCCGACAAGCGCCGGCTGTATCGCGGCGCACCCGCCTGGGCGCGCGAGGCGCCGACTTCCGCGTCGTCATCGGGAGCTGTCATACCTGCCATGGTTGTTTGGATCCGGTATCAAAAAGTTGCAGAAATTTTGGATGGGATAACATGATTAATTTATAGGGAATCGTCTCGTTTTTTGCATTGCGCTGCGAATCTCACTGTTATCCATCGCCTTTTTACGACTTATAAAGATATATCCACAACCATTTATTAGTAGAAATTTACCTGGACTGCTAGAGGATGCAATAACATACTAAAAAAACACAGAAATTTAGCAGTCGCTGTCGGCACACGTTAAATTTTCGCCATATTCCCCTACTTCAGCCGGTCCCAGCCGGTTTGTCAAAGTCGGTGAACGCGTCTTCCCAAGAGCCAGATGTCGCGGCCTTGCTGTATTCGGTAGAGCGGTTTTCGAAGAAATTCGCGTGCTCGACCGCGTTCAGCATTTCATCCAGCCAAGGTAATGGGTTTTTTTCAACATGGAATAGTGCGTTCAACCCGAGCCCGCCGAGACGCCTATCCGCGATATAGCGGATATAGTTTTTTACCTCATCGGCGGTCAGTCCTTCCACCGCGCCGAATTCGAAGGCAAGGTCGATGAAGGCGTCCTCGTGGTCCACGATGGTCGCGCAGGTAAGGTAAATCTCTCGACGCAGGTCCTCGGTCCAGATTTCCGGATTTTCGGAGATGAAGGTGCGGAACAATTTGGTGATGCTTTCGCAATGCAACGATTCATCACGCACCGACCACGTAATGATTTGGCCCATGCCCTTCATCTTGTTGAAGCGTGGGAAATTCAGCAGAATAGCAAATGATGCAAAAAGTTGTAGACCCTCAGTGAACGCACCAAAGGCGGCGAGCGTCTTAGCGATCTCATGCTTGTTCTCCATCGAGAAGCTATGCATGTAATCGTATTTGTCCTTCATCTCCTTGTATTTGAGGAAGGCTTGATACTCTACCTCAGGCATGCCCACCGTATCCAGCAAATGCGAATAGGCGGCGATGTGCACGGTTTCGATGTTCGAGAAGGCTGAGAGCATCATCAGCACCTCAGTGGGTTTGAACACCTGGGAATACTGCTTCATGTAGCAGTTGTTCACCTCGACATCCGCCTGGGTGAAGAAGCGGAAGATCTGGGTGAGTAGGTTGCGCTCGGCATCCGTGATATTGCGGTGCCAATCCTTCACGTCGTCAGCGAGCGGCACCTCCTCGGGCAGCCAATGCACGCGCTGCTGCGTTAGCCACGCCTCATAGGCCCACGGATACCGGAAAGGTTTATAGACCGGGTTCTCGGTCAGCAGATCCATTTTCTTGTCTGTTTTAGGTCCGGAAATAATCTGTCCATTCATAAGAAAAGCCTTCAACGACTGGGCCATGGCCCTGATCCCTTGGGGTTAGAAGTGTGCGGACCTGCTTTTATTGACAGGCTAGGCATTCCTCGTAATTTCCGCTGGCCGCCAGAGGCACGGTGGCTACCGTATCATTCGTGGCGGGCATCTCCAGAGCTACCGTGGCTTTCTTCTCCGACACGTTATCCGCACGCTGAATTGAGAGCGAACGACAATAATACAGCGACTTTACGCCCTTCTTCCAGGCTTGGTAATGAATCTGGTGCAGGTCACGCTTGTGCACATTGGCCGGCAGGAAGAGGTTGATCGATTGGCTCTGGCAGACGAAGGGGGCGCGGTCTGCTGCATGTTCTACGATCCAGCGCTGGTCCAGTTCGAAGGCGGTTTTGAACACATCCTTCTCGTGCGGGCTAAGAAAATCGAGGTGCTGCACGGAGCCCTTATTAATGGTGATGGAGGACCAAGTCTCCTCGTTATCCTGCCCATGCGCCGCTAGCACTTTTTTCAGCGCGCGGTTGCGCACGGAGAAACTACCAGAGAGCGTTTTCTGTAGAAATACATTGGCGCTGATCGGCTCAATGCCCGGCGAAGCGTTGCCGGCAATGATAGAGATAGAGGCAGTGGGCGCGATAGCGATCTTGTGGGAGAAGCGCTCTTCAATACCGTATTCCGCAGCGTCCGGGCAGGCACCGCGCTCAGCTGCCAGGGTTTTGGAGGCTTTGTCCGCCTCAGCGCGAATATGCCTAAACATGCGGGTATTCCACACCTTTGCCATCACGCTTTCCCACGGGATTGAATTATCCTGCAGGAAAGAGTGGAAGCCCATCACGCCGAGCCCGACGGAGCGTTCTCGGAATGCGGCATATTTGGCGCGTTCCATGGAATCCGGCGCTTTTCGGATGAAGTCTTCCAGAACGTTGTCCAGGAAGCGCATCACGTCCTCAATGAAGCGTTCGTCCTGATGCCATTCAAACCAGGTTTCCAGGTTAACGGAGGAGAGGCAGCACACCGCGGTCCGCTGCTTGCCGTGCTGATCGATGCCGGTGGGCAGGGTGATTTCGGCGCAGAGATTGGAGGTTTTCACTTCTAGCCCGGCAAGTTTATGCTGCTCGGGGCGCGCGTTGTTCACATGATCGGAATATATGATGTACGGCTCGCCCTGCTCGATGCGCGTGGTGAGGATGCGGATCCACAGCGCACGGGCCGAGATGGAGCGTACGACGCTATTATCTTTGGGAGAGCGTAGGCCCCATTGTTCGTCATTTTCCACAGCGCGCATGAAATCATCGGAGACGAGCACGCCATGGTGCAAATTTAGTGCCTTGCGGTTGGGGTCGCCCCCAGTGGGGCGACGCATATCGATGAATTCCTCGATCTCGGGATGCCAGATGGGCAGATACACCGCCGCCGAGCCACGGCGTAAGCTGCCCTGGGAGATGGCCAAAGTCAGGCTGTCCATCACGCGAATGAAGGGAATGATACCAGAGGTTTTGCCGTTCTGCCCAACCTTCTCACCGATGGAACGGAGATTGCCCCAGTAGGAGCCAATGCCTCCGCCCTTGGAGGCCAGCCACACATTTTCGTTCCAGAGCCCGACAATGCCATCCAGGGAGTCAGTGGCCTCATTCAGGAAGCAGGAGATCGGCAGGCCGCGATTCGTGCCGCCATTGGAGAGTACGGGCGTAGCAGGCATGAACCACATTTTCGAGATATAATCATAAAGGCGCTGGGCATGGGCTTGGTCGTCGCCATAATAAGAGGCGACGCGGGCGAAGAGGTCCTGATAGCTTTCGCCGGGCAGCAGATAGCGGTCATCTAGTGTGGCACGGCCAAAATCCGTCAGCAACGCGTCGCGAGAGCGGTCTACCGTCACTTGGAAGCGGCCCGGCATCTGCACGGTGTCGTCCAACAACACCGCTTCAGGCTTTGTCATCATGTTCATGTTTTGCCGACCCCCCGTTTATAAAGCGGTCACCATAACAACATATAGTGATCGCGCCGCGCAATCGCCACTAGCTATGCGAATGCTACTTTTTCACCCGAATAAATCCTTGCCTAGGCGCCGAGCCGAGTCCGGCGAGCAATTCAGATTGCCGGGACGCATGATGTTCGCAATATGTTCTCGTGAACCCTCGGGGTCAAGCGGCTTTTCAGGGCGAATCGGTTACACCCATTTGCGGCAGGAGCGTTGGATCTGTCTGTCAATCAGCATGGCCGCAGTGGCCAGAATCAGAACCGCGCCCAGCATCAGTCCAAACAATGAAACGGGCGGCGGGCAGTGGTGGTGCAGCAACGTGATCTGCACACCGACGATCAGGATGATGCTCGCATGCATCAAATAGAGCGGATAGGACATGGCGCCGAGCCAAGCGGTCCATCCCGGTGGCCGCAGCCGCAAACGGTCCTCAAGCCCCGTGACTGCGAAAATCATTGCACCCATCAATAGCCCGGTGAAGGGTTCTAGCCAGCCTGGCGGATAGCCATAGCCCCAATTCTGTGCTGGTAGCAGTAGGGCCATGACCATGGCCGCGGCGCCGAGCAACCACCATAGGCTTGCCGCGCGCCACCTACAGCTTGTGCGCAGCCGCGCCGCCGCCATGCCGGACAGGAATAGGAAACTATGGACACCCAGGAAGCGCATCGCGG
>JAKAEC010000085.1 GCA_021818425.1 Pseudomonadota bacterium | reverse complement strand
GCACCAACGCGGTGAACGCCTCATCGTGCCAGACAATATCACGCTGATGTCGCTGCCACCCTACGCGCCGGAATTAAACCCTATGGAAAATGTCTGGGATTACCTGCGCGGCAACACACTGAGCAGCAGCGTGTGGAATACCTACCAAACCATGCGAGACGCCTGCAAAGAAGCTTGGAACTTCATCGCAAACGACCCAGAAGGCATCAAATCAATCGGAACCAGAGACTGGGCGCAGGTCGCGATCTAGGGCCTTTGGTATGAAAATAAAGAAAATTCTGGACCTTATCACCCGAAGTCATAAAAAAACCGCCCGTGCATAGGTCTCATAGAACGAGTCTTTAGTTGCGTACAGGATATTATTGAGGTCTGCCGCAGTGGCTTGCTCATGGACTTCGAACTCGTAATAGTCCTAATTTTTAAGGTCGAGAAATTCCAAACCAATTGCATTGCCGCGTGTCCAACAGCGCCGCGCGAGGCGCACAGGTGCATCCCCTACTTGTATTTTAAAGAGCTCAGGTACTTGCGTCATCACCGACGTTTCTACACGTGCGCCTTTAGTGGAGAGGTCGATCATCAGGCAATTAACAACAGTCGGGCTAAATGCGCCGTAATACAACTTGCCAGCCTGGAGAATGCGATGACGTAGTCCTCTGCGACAGTCAGCAGGTTTCAGAGACTCAGGTGAAGGTAACGAGGTCATGGCGAGTGGGCCCCGAAGTTTTTAATAGCTAATTATGTTTTTATAATCCGATTCGACAATAATTTTATCGTGTGAGGCTGTGCCAGGAGAGTGTGTCCCAAGGTCACCGAGGGTTGTGAGTTTTCGCTATTCTTGTGGATCAGCGGTAAGTATCGTTGCAACGTCCACTTACTTCCTGCTCTTCCTCTTTTCCGGCGGAAGGTGGGATCATCGGCGGCTTGTCGCTCGCCGTCTACGCGATCTGCACCGTCTGGTAAGGGAATACGGTTGATTGCATCTGGCGGCGGTGCAAATCCTTATCGCATATCTCGTATCGACACTCTGTGGTCGTCCTACTGTGGCGGGCTTATTGCTCAAGTCCTTAATCTGGGCAGGGGCGTTTCTACGCCGGGGAACAATTCGGTGCTCCCTTGACGTGTTCTTACAAACATTCCCACGTCCACCAACGTCCGGCTATGCTAAGTGTTGGATTTTACTGACGCTTATTGGGATGGCTGGGGGACCTGGATTCGAACCAAGGCTGCCCGGGTCAGAGCCGGGAGTTCTACCGCTAAACTATCCCCCAAGCGGTTGCGATGGCGGGGGCTCTAGCATCGCGTCGGCTGCGGGGCAAGCGTTGCCCGTCATCGGATTATCATAAAATTTGGGGCGGCTCTTTGTTCCTGCTCCAATTGCAGCTTGCCGAGCCGGGATAATCGGCGAATATTGTGCTCATGGCCAGCCAACGCTCCCTCGCGCAATCGGCGTTGCCGCCAGTAGGCCGGCATGGCCGGCGCCGCGCCGTGTTCGGTGGAATAGATCTCGGCACCAATAATTGCCGTATGCTGGTGGCAACGCCAGCTGCGCAGGGCTTTCACATATTGGATAGTTTTTCCCGGGCGGTGCGGTTGGGCGAGGGGCTGCATGAAACCGGGCGGCTTTCTGCCGCGGCGATGGACAGGGCAATTGCCTCGCTATTGGTGTGCGCCGATCGCGCGCGACGCTGGGCTGGTGACCAGGGCAATGGGCCGATCAAGCTTCGCGCCATTGCCACAGAGGCGTGCCGGCAGGCGGAAAATGGAGTTGAATTTATCCGTCAGGCGCGTGCCGCCACGGGGCTGCCGCTGGAGATAATTAATCCGCGTGAGGAGGCGGAATTGGCGGTCGAAAGCTGCGCGCCGCTGCTGCGCCAGGCCGGCCGTCGGGCGCTGTTGGTCGATATCGGTGGCGGGTCTACTGAGATCGCCTGGGTGCGGCTGGATGGTGGCCCGCAACCGCAACTGATCGGGTATCTATCCCTGCCGGTTGGGGTGGTTACGCTCGCTGAGCGTTACGCCGGCGCATGCTATAATAACGACGGCTTTTTCGGGCTAATGCAGAGCATCGTTGCAATGTTGCGGCCGTTCGAGGCCGTGCACCGGATCGGCGAGGAAATCCGACGCGGAGGAGTGGTAATGGTCGGTACTTCCGGTACAGTCACCACTTTGGCCGGCGTATCGTTGAAGCTCAACCGTTATCGCCGAGGGTTGGTGGATGGTATTTCGCTTACCCGCAGTGCGGTCGATGAAGCGCTGGCAGAGGCGCGGGCGCTTGGGCGGGAGGGGCTTTCGCAGCACCCCTGTATCGGGCATCAGCGAGTGGAGTTTGTATTGCCAGGATGCGCCATCTTCGCAGCCATCCATGAATTATGGCAGGCACCCCGATTAATTGTGGCCGACAGGGGCTTGCGCGAAGGTATGCTCATGAGGCTGATGCGCAACATGCCAGCCAAGAAACACCGTCTCCCCGCATGACCGCCAATGGCTCCAAGTTTCCACCCCGCCGCGAGGCGGTGCGGCTGAAGAATGCGCGCAAGCTTTCAACCTCGTCGCAACGCTGGCTGCAACGGCAGTTGAATGACCCTTATGTTGCGGCGGCTAAAGCGCAGGGCTGGCGCTCCCGGGCAGCATTCAAGCTCATTGAGCTCGATGAGAAATTCGGGCTTATCGGCAAGGGGGCGCGAGTGCTCGATCTTGGCGCCGCCCCGGGCGGTTGGAGCCAGGTGGCGCTCGCCCGCGGCGCAGCCCGGGTAGTAGGAGTCGATCTGCTAGAGATCTTGCCGGTCGCCGGCGCGGCGTTCATTCAGGGGGATTTTCTCAACGAAGGCATGGAGGCGCGGCTGACAGAGATGCTCGGCGGCAAAGCAGATCTCGTGATGTCTGACATGGCGCCCAACACCTCGGGTCACGTTGCCACGGATCATCTGCGCATTATGTCCCTAGCCGAGACGGCATTGGCTTTTGCCTGCGACATATTGGCGCCGGACGGCGCCTTCGTGGCCAAGCTGTTTCAGGGCGGGGCGGAAAAAAGCATGCTTAATACGCTGAAGCTGCACTTCCGGCACGTACGGCATGCAAAGCCGCCAGCTAGTCGCAAAGAATCAAAGGAGATGTATGTGGTTGCAACCGGTTTCCGACCTGGCTGATAGAAGGAAATGCGTGGGAGGCGCGGCTCTGGAGGGCGTGCCCCGAGCGAAGCATTACAAGAATTTATTGCCCTGCCTTGTTTGAAGTCATTTGGTGTGGTCGATATTTCTCATTGATTAGAAAGTCTAAAGTTTGAAATTGAAGCGAGGGGCATTCTCTTTTAAGTAAAATAGCCCCCGCATGGCCTAGGCCGAAGGCTGTTGAACGGGCTTCATCGGCGTTAGCTAGGCTGGCTGGCTTTGGCGTTAAAACGCATAACTGCGGTTTGGCGTGATTTGTGGGTACAAGGCGTTGCCTTGTCGCGTAGTAGGAGATTGGTTGTTTCCTGATGACTCATTCCGAAGCTGAACAGCTTTTAAAGCTCGACGGCCCGCCTTTGCCGGCTTCCCTTTCCCTGCCGCCCGCCTGCCTTGATGAGCTTCAGGAGTTGATCCTGAAGGCAAAGGTGATCTCTTTTGACGTGTTCGACACACTGCTGGTCCGCACGGTGTTGAACGCAACAGATGTATTCGTGGTCGTTGAGCGTAAGTCAGGGGTAGCTGGGTTTCATGAGGCGCGCGTTAGAGCGGAGGCGAAGGCACGGGAGGCGCGCAATAGCCGGTTTGGTTCGTCCGAGGTTACGCTGGCCGAGATTTACGAGGCGCTGGACCTTCCAGACGGCCTGCCTGTGGGCTGGTCGGCCGGGAGGCTGATGGAGTTGGAGTTGGAGACAGAGCGGCGCGTCCTCGCGCGCTCTCCGGGGGTCGAGGCTTTCTACGATCTAGCGCTTGGCTCAGGCAAACCAGTTGTCGCCGTGTCGGACATGTATTTGCCGCCGGATTTTGTGCAGGAAGTGCTGGTTGCGAATCAACTGCCTGTGGATAGGGTTTTTGTCTCCTGCGCCTATGGAAAGGCCAAGCATGATGGTACACTCTACGCCGAAGTAGCCTCTGCGTTGAATGTCAGGCCCGAAGAGATTCTGCATTTTGGCGATAATTTCAGAGCCGATTGCTCGGAGGCGTTGCAGGCCGGTGTTGCGGGCTACCATGTGCCGGCGCTGCGAGAGCAACTGATCAGAGACACACGCTTCAACCCTCGTGCTATTGGACAATTGGTAGAGGCCGCTACGCGGCACCGCGGGGCCAAGCGTAACCTTCTGTCTTCGGCGTTGCTGGCGCACCTTTCTATATTCAAGGCCGCCAATCCGGCGCAGAGCATGGCCGCGCAGTTTGGGGCGATGTATGCCGGGCCGTTGGTGGTGGGCTTCGCCCACTGGCTCAGCCTGATGGTGAAAGCCGACAATATTCGTCATTTACGCCTTGCAACCCGTGACGGCTATATCACTGCTGCCATCTGGCAGCGGCTTGGGCTGCCGGGGTGCGCGTCAATTTTTCACACTTCTCGGCGCTTGACCCTGATGCCCGCTTTAGTCAGCAGGTTTGAGAAGGAGGCGCCCTCGTTGCTGACGGCCAGCACCAGCGTGACGTTGGGCGATTGTGTGCGGCGGCTGAATCTTGCAAATGACGTCGAGCTGCTGGCGGCGTTGGAGAAAAACACGCCGCTTGACCAGCCCATCGATGGGCCAAGGCGCGTTGAGGCCGCGCTGAACGCGTTGCGCGACTGTCGAGCTCTGATCCAGGACATCGCTGTTGACGAGCTTGAGGGATACCAAGCCTATCTGCGCCAAGAAGAGTTCGATCCGCAATCCGATGCGGTGGCCGATTGTGGGTGGGCGCTCTCCTCGCAGAGGCGTATGGAACAACTTCTGGGCCAGACGTTCCGGGGATATTATATCGGCTCTCTCGAACACGCCCATATGCACGGCCAGATCAAATCCTTTCTGTTCCACAAAGGGGGGCACAAGGGCTGGGTAAACGTCGCCGAGCGTGCCGTTGAGCTGCTGGAGTTGCCTTTTGCCGCGCTTGAGGCGCAGATTTGTCGGTTCGACCTACAGCAAGACGGTTCGGCGCGCCCTGTTTGCATTGACCATGAACCTCAATATGAGATGGTGCGCGAGGTTTTCGTCAAGCGCATGCACCGCCAGACTGAAGCGTTCGCCGACTTCATCAGCCCCTTGCTGGCCGAGGTCACGGTTGAGGAGTTCCAGGAGGTGTTGTTCATATTGTTCGATGCGCTGGTGAATAAGCCAACCCCGTTTGAATATCACGAACTCGCCGGCCTGCCTCATAATCGCGAATTTGGAAAATCGGATTTCGCAACAATCGGCACGTTTTGGCGGGTACCGGAAAGCGGTGTCTATGCGAAGCAGGCGGGAATGACCCGCTGGCGCGATTATTTGCGGATTGGCTGGATTTCCTTGCGTCAGGCAGGTTTGATGGTAACCTGGGCGCGGGTGCGCCGCGTGATCAGGCGGCGTTTCGCTGCTGGAAGGTAATTATCAGCAGTACTATCATGATTACGTAGATGATAAATAAATGTAGTTAGCGATCTATGAGCCGTTCATCTATGACTGTGCGCGCGTTCAACGAGATGCTTCCTGATGAGGACGCGGCTAGGGCTTGATTCGAGAAGACGCGCTGGCCGCATGGTCCTGAGTGCCCGAAATGTGGTTCGGTCGATCATTCTTCTTGGCTCAAGACGCCGCGTCGTCGGAACTGCATCGCCTGTCACCATCAGTTCTCCGTCACAGCGGGGACGCGG
>JAKAEC010000024.1 GCA_021818425.1 Pseudomonadota bacterium | reverse complement strand
GCCCGCACCTGGGTGTAGCCGGCTTGGCGGTGGGCCGCACATTGCGCTTCGAGCGCCGCGAAGCCAGCCTCGTTAGGAAAGGCGGTGGTAGGGCCGGTACGCAGCATAGCGATGAACACATCCCAGTTTCGCGCCTCGCTCATGGCGTTGGCGATGTGCTTAGCCTCGCTACGAAGGGCGAGGAATTCAGGTGTCGGAACAGCGTGATTGAACAGCCCCAGGGCCGAGCGCAGGCGGCGCATGGCCACGCGCATCTGATGCACCGCCGACACCTCGTCGCCCGCAAAAAATGCCGGCCAGTTGGCGAGGAATTGCTCCAGACAGGCGCTCATGACACTCTGCACGGCCTGATCCAGGCAGGGATCACCGTTTAGCCCCATGGCGGCCTTCTGCGGGGGCGGCGCGGGCCCGCCTGCAAGCCGCACAGCACGCGGGCCCAGCGGTTCCGGTTGCAGGCGCAGCGGGAAGCTTGCCGCGAGTTGCAACGCGTGGCTCGGCAGGGTGACGGCGGGCCCAGAGAGCTGTATTTCGCTGACGGGCAGCTTCTGCCCAGCCACAGCAAGAGAGCCGGTCTGGAACGAGAGACTGGCGTCGCCCAGCTCCCGAGTGGTTTGCCTTAGGCTGGCGCTGGCGACTTCGTGCAGCGGTGAATCTTGCAGCAAATTTGTCAGCGCGGCCTGCCATTCAGGCCCAAAGGCAGTCAGATCTGGCGCCGCTGAGGAAGGAACCGCTTCCACTGCCTCACCTTTATGCAGCAGGAGCAGCCGCGCGTCGCGGCCGCTCTTGCGCAGCTGCAAGGTGATGCCCTCGCGAGCGAGCACGAAGTCCGCGGTATCAAAAAACCTGTCCTGAAGCCGACGAATGCCGCCGGGCACCGCGCCCGTTGTCAACAGCGGGCTTGCCGCCACCGTTGCGAGCCCGGCTTGATCCAGGCTGAAGCGCAAGGTGCTTATGGGCAAGCCCCCTGTTGCCTTTGGCGAAGCGATCGTTACGGCATCCATGCGGGCAAGCTAAGCCTCTAGCCTCCGCCTGTCGAGTTGCCAATCGCCAGGGTCTCAGGCCAGGGCGTACTCTGCTTCCGGAGTGTAGGTGGGTTGGTCCTTGCCAAGAAAGGAGCTGAACAGGGTTACGTTGTCTGCGCGGATAGGCACCGAGCGGTAGAGATTGTTTGCCTGCACGAAGCGAGAAAGGGCAGGGGTGACCGGCTGGTCCATTCGCGCCAGGGTCACATGCGGGGTAAAGCGCCGCTTTTCCGGCGCAAACCCTACGCGGTGCAGCGCGGTGCCCACCTTGGCCTGTAGTCGTGCCAAGTCCTCGTTGCGCTCCACCCCAGCAAAGAGCGTGTTCACGCGCCCGTTTTTCTCGAACCAGCCGAGCCCGGAGAGCGAAAAATAGAAGCCGCGGCCGCGCAGGCTGGCCAGGGCCAAATCGATCTCCTCTGCTTCCAGCCTGTTGGCCTCGCCGATGAAGCGCAGGGTTAGATGGAAGTTTTCCTCCGGCACCCAGCGTGCACCGGGCAAATTGCAGGAAAGCTCGCTGAGTTGATCCTTGACCTCCCAGGGAAGATCAAGCGCGACAAACAGGCGCATGGCGTGGCCTTTCTTAAAATTTCAGCGAATCGCCAATGAAATTTTGCCTGATCCGCGAGCATCGGGTCAATCATTATATGGGCATCGTATGGGGGCGGTAGCCTTCCCTATCCAAGCACGGCTCTTGTCGGAGAGATGCGGTGACAAGGCGGTGCGCAGATGCGCGTGATAATCGTTGAGCCAGTCTAGCGATTCCCTGGGCAGCAAGGCCGGCTCGATTAATGCGCGGTCGAACGGCACCAGCGTAAGGGTCTCAAAGCGCAGGAAAGGCTTTCTCGCGGCCGCAAACGGGGCTTTCTGCACCAGCAGTAAATTTTCCATGCGGACGCCATAGGAGCCCGGCAAGTAATAGCCCGGCTCGTCAGAGAGGATCATTCCCTCGGCCAGCGCCACTGGCCTTGCGGTGCGGGAAATGCTTACCGGCCCTTCATGCACGGAAAGATAGGCGCCTACGCCATGGCCGGTGCCATGGTCGTAATCCAGTCCGGCGCGCCAAAGCTCCTGGCGTGCCAGCGCATCCAGATGCACTCCGGCAACACCTTCGGGGAATACTGCACGAGCGAGTGCGATGGTGCCTGCGAGCACCATTGTGGCATGAGCTTTTACTGCCGCTGGGGCGGGGCCTGGGCCGGTCCAGATGGTGCGGGTGACGTCGGTGGTGCCGTCCAGATATTGGCCGCCACTGTCGATGAGATAGACGTCGCCCGGCTGGATAGGGCGGTTACTCTGGGGAGTTGCGCGGTAATGAATGATGGCACCGTTCTCGCCCGCGCCGGAGATCGCAGGAAAGCTCTCGCCTTTGAAAAACTTCTGTTGGGCGCGGTAGGCGAGAAGTTTTGTCGCCGCCGACATCTCTGTCTCCCTGCCTTTTGGCAGGGCTTCTGCCGCCCAGGCAAGAAATTCCACCATTGCCACGCCGTCGCGCAGATGCGCGGCGCGAGCGCCTGCCTGCTCGGTATCGTTTTTGCGGGCGCGCGGCAGGGCCACCGGGTCTGGCCCGGTGGCCAGAATGGCGCCCGCTTGGCGCAGCGCGGTCTCAAACCAGGCTGGTTGGGTAGCGGGGTCGTAGCGCACGGTTTGACACTTCAGCTCGGCGATGGCGGCATCCAACTCCGCCGGCGCGGCGATTGTCACCTCTGGCCCAAGATGCTCGCGCAAGTTCGGCGTGATCTTTTCGGGCGCCATGAACAGTGTGGCCGAGCCATTCTGGCGTAGCAGCGCGTAACCGAGCGCAAAGGGGCAGAATTCCAGATCCGTGCCACGAATGTTGAATACCCAGGCGAGTGAGGCACCGTCGCTGAGGACGGCGGCGTCTTCTCCGGCCTCAGCCAGAACGGCGCCGATGCGCTGGCGCTTGGCAGCCGAGGACTCACCCGCGTAAGCCTGCGGGTACGGCAAGGCAGGGGCCAGTGGGGGTGGAGGACGATCCGCCCAGATTGTGTCGATCAAATTGGGCGAAACTGGCACCATCTCAATGCCCGTAAACCGTGCCTGCGCATCGGCGCTGATGGTCCAAGGATCGAAGCCGATCTTCTGACCGGGTGCGGCATCGTGCAGCCATACTTCGGGCTTGTGCTCGATAAGGTGACGGCGTTCCCAGATCGCGGCATCGGTCTGCTGTTCAAGCTGTAACGTGTAGCGGCCATCCGAGAACACAGCCGCGCGCTCCTCCAGCACGATGGCAAGCCCGGCGGAGCCCGTGAAGCCGCTGATCCAGGCAAGCCGTTCCGCGCAAGGGGGGACATATTCACCTAGATATTCGTCGGCGCGTGGGATGATGTAGCCGTTCAGCCCCCTGGCGGCGCATGCGGCCCGGAGCATCGCGACACGAACGTTATGATCTGAAGACATGAAACCCTCTTTAGTCATGCACTATACGCGCGCCAGTCCCTGCTTTCGCAGTCGCACAAAAACTCCCGAATTCGACTATAAGCCCGCTGGAAAGGCTGCTGATTCGGCCTTTGTCAAGAAGCGCTGCTGGGTCGCATCGAAACGGCCGCTTCGCCAAAACTGTAGGTGTATCATGTCGACGACTATCCATAACCGGCCGGCTCTGAGCAAGCTCGGGGCCCTGGTTGCGAAGCGTGAGGATTTTGGCGTTACGGAAGTCAACCGTGGCGGATTGAGTCGCGTGTTCCAATCGTGGAAAGCGCGGCGCGCTATTGCTGCCGAGCTTTACGCGATGAGCGACCGTGACTTGGACGATATCGGCGTTTGCCGCGCCGAGATTCCCGCCATTTTGCGGGCGGTCCGGTAGGGCGCCGGCGCCTGCCGAAAAAAGGCTCCCAACGGGGCCTTTTTTATTGCCCAATTAAGCTTGGCGGGATCAGCCCAGTCCGGAGCAGTTTGGGGTCGTGGCGGCGCCTCCCTCGGCGCTACGCCCGGCATAAAGCGCTGTCAGCCGTTGGGCTGCCGCCCTCACCGCGACACCAAGTGTCGCGATCTGGTCTTCCGTCACTCTAAAATTCGGCGCCGACACCGACAGAGCGCCAACTGGTTCGCCAAATTCGTTGAGAATAGCTGCGCCAGCGCAGCGCATGCCAAGGGAATGCTCCTCGTTGTCTAGCGCGTACCCGCGCCGCGCGGTTTGGTCGAGGTCGGCGAGCAGGGACGCCTGGCTGCTATGGGTTGAGCCGGTGAAGCGAGTATAGATACAGCCATCCAGTAGTCTGTCTCTGCTTTCTGGGCTAAGTACGGCGAGTACCGCCTTGCCTGCGGCCGAGGCGTGCAGGGGCAGTTCCGAGCCAGGACGAAAAAAGGCGCGGACTGAGGCGTGGCTTTCCGCTTGTCCGACGCAAATAATGAAGGGGTCTTCGAAGGCGGTCAGGTTCACAGTTTCGCCTGTTTCCTGCTGCAGCATACGCAGCACCGGACGGGCGATTTCCGGCAGCTTGCGGATGCGGAGATAGGCTGAGCCGATGCGGAATAGCCCGACACCCACGGACCAGAGGCCGGTTTCAATGTCGTGCCCAACCAGTCCACGATGTTGAAGCGTTTGTAATTGTCGGTGCACAGTAGAAAGCGGCAGGCCCGTGCGGCGGCTGATCTCGGCTAGGGAGGTGAAGTCGATTCCAGCGAGCACTTCGAGAATCGATATGGCTCGGTCGAGAGACTGGATGTCGCTACCACCTTCGCCATTTGTCGAGGGCGGCCGGCCGCGGCGCCGTGGGGCTTGAGGCAAAATGCTGTCGATCATACGCTTCTCCCGGGTGCGTCGCATTGACGGACATCAAGTATTTTCCCATGATACAAGAAAAAATTCCACTGGACAAAATACTCACGCTTTGCCATTTCCTCAAGCAGTTGAGGTTGACGCCCAGATGATTGCGATTATGGGCAGATGGAGACTAAGATGGCACGGATGATACCGCCCTGGGCGGCGATCACAGGCATAAAGGGCCGGGGCGAAAGCCTTTCCTTTGGCGTTTCTGGCGCCGTAATCCTGCCGCTTTGCGAATCGCCGGCAAAGGAGGCTGAGGCGGCGACGTAAGTGGCTTGTGGGGAGGGGGAACCGAATAAGGAGACGCTAGCATGAAGGTATGTATTTTTGGCGCCGGTGCGATCGGCGGGTATCTTGGCGCGGAAATGTCCCGCGCCGGGGCAGATGTGAGCTTGGTGGCGCGTGGTGCGCATCTTGAGGCGATGCGCCGCGATGGTCTGCGCGTCATCAAAGAAAATGAAGAGTTTGTTACGCGCCCCGTGTGCACCAACGACACGAGTGAGCTCGGCGTTCAGGATTACATCATCATCGGGCTGAAGGCGCATCAGATCACGGCCGCAGTGCCGGCATTACAGCCGCTGATGGGCAACAATACGAGTGTGGTTGCTGCGGTGAACGGCATTCCCTACTGGTATTTTCACCGTCATGGCGGCAAGCTTGATGGCAAGGTGGTCGAGAGCGTCGATCCGGGTGGCGTGCAGTGGAACGGCATTGGGCCGGAGCGCGCGATTGGCTGTATTGTTTACCCAGCGACCGAGATCGAGCGGCCAGGCGTGATCCGCCATATCTACGGCGACAAATTCCCGATTGGCGAGCCTTCGGGTGAGATTACGCCGCGCGTGCAGCGCCTTTCGGAGTTGTTTGAGGCTGCGGGCCAGCGCGCGCCAGTTCTGGAGCGCATTCGCGACGAGATATGGCTGAAGCTATGGGGCAATCTCAGCTTCAACCCCGTTAGTGCATTGACCCATGCAACGCTTGATGTGATCTGCACAGATCCGGGAACGCGCGCAGTATGCAAGGCTATGATGCTCGAGGCACAGGAGATTGCCGAGACGCTCGGCGTGAAATTCCGCGTCGATGTTGAGCGCCGGATCGAGGGGGCGCGCAAGGTTGGCGCGCACAAGACCTCGATGCTGCAGGATCTCGAACGCGGACGCGAGATGGAGATTGCGCCATTGCTTACAGTGGTGCAGGAATTCGGCCGCATGCTAGACGTGCCGACGCCCACCATCGACGTTGTTCATGCGCTGATTTGCCAGCGGGCGATGACGGCCAAGATGAACTGATACCGGGCGCCGGTTTTCTATCGCGCCAGCCACTCAGAACAGGCCGCGCCGTAAGGTGCGGCCTTAGGAGGATTTAATGCCGCAATTCGCAGCAAACCTGACAATGCTTTACAATGAAGTTCCATTTCTTGATCGTTTTGCCGCCGCGGCAAAAGACGGTTTTGACGCGGTGGAATTCATGTTCCCCTATGATTACGAGCCTGCAGAGATCACCGATAGGCTGAAGGCAAACGGGCAGAAGCTCGTTTTGCACAATTTGCCGGCTGGCAATTGGGCCGGCGGCGACCGTGGCATCGCTTGCCAGCCGGGTCGTGTGGAGGAATTCCGCGCGGGTGTGGATAAGGCGGTG
Source organism: Pseudomonadota bacterium (assembly GCA_021818425.1). Classification (GTDB taxonomy): domain Bacteria; phylum Pseudomonadota; class Alphaproteobacteria; order Acetobacterales; family Acetobacteraceae; genus Acidocella. The sequence goes on along the minus strand of JAKAEC010000024.1, from coordinate 22,105 downwards.
ACCTATGCCAAGGCGCTGAATTGTCCAAAGCTGAACTGCCTTGCCGGCATTCCCACCGGGGATGCGGCGGAAGCGCGCCACGTGCTGGTGGAGAATCTGCGCTATGCAGGCAAAAAGCTGGGCGATGCCGGGCTCGAGTTGCTTCTGGAGCCGGTGAACACCCGTGACGTGCCGGGTTTCTTCGTAAACAAGCTCGACCAGGCGCTTTCCATCCTCGATGATGTGGGCATGAGCAATGTGCGCCTGCAATTCGACATCTACCACACCCAGGTGATGGAAGGTGATATCGCCAACAAGCTTGCGGCGAATTTCGACCGGATCGGCCATCTGCAGTTGGCTGACAACCCAGGCCGCAACGAGCCGGGCACGGGCGAGATCAACTACGCGTATCTGTTCCGTCGGATTGATGAGCTTGGCTATAAGGGCTGGATCGGTTGCGAATATAGGCCCCGCACTACGACCTCCGAGGGCCTGTCCTGGCGTGCCACTCAGGTGCCAGCTCGCTGACTTTAATCAAATATTTATCATCTTCAGGAGACGAACGATATGAGCAAGATCGGATTCATCGGCCTAGGCATCATGGGCCGCCCCATGGCCGGACACCTGCTCGCTGGTGGCCATACACTCTACGCCTTTGATCCATTCGGCGTCTCGCCCGAACTCGTAGAGAAGGGCGCGATCACCGCAGCAAATGGTGCCGAAGTTGCCCGTAATGCCGATATCATTATCATGATGGTGCCGGACACCCCGAACGTCGAAGACGCCCTGTTCTCGCCAGGCGGTATCGCCGAAGGGCTGACATCGGGCAAGATCGTTGTTGATATGAGCAGTATCTCGCCGATCGCCACCAAGGATTTCGCGAAGAAGATCAACGATCTGGGCTGCGAATATCTTGACGCGCCGGTGTCTGGCGGCGACGTGGGTGCCAAGGCCGCAAGCCTGACCATCATGGTCGGTGGGTCAGAAGCGGCTTTCAATAAGGTGCTCCCAATCTTCCAGCTAATGGGCAAGAACATCACGCTGGTCGGTGGTAACGGTGACGGTCAAACCACGAAAGTTGCCAACCAGATCATCGTGGCTCTGACCATCGAAGCAGTGGGCGAGGCGCTGCTGTTCGCTTCCAAGGCCGGAGCGGATCCAGCGCGTGTGCGTCAGGCCCTCATGGGTGGCTTCGCGAATTCGCGCATTCTGGAAGTGCATGGCGAGCGTATGGTCAAGCGCAATTTCGAACCCGGTTTCCGCATCGCTTTGCATCAGAAAGACCTAAATTTGGCGCTGCAAGGCGCGCGCAATTTAGGCATCTCGCTGCCGAACACCGCCACCTGTCAGGAGCTGTTCAATGCCGCCGCCGCGGCTGGCGGCTCCGCTTGGGACCATTCCGGCATGGTGCGCGTGCTGGAGAAGCTTGCCAACCATGAAATCTCCAGCCCATCGCAGGCGAATTGATGGCCGGTTCACAGCATTGGGTCAGGTTTACTCACGAGGGGCGTGATGGATTCGGCTTGCTTCAGGGCGAATCGATCCAGGTTCATGAAGGCGATATGTTCGCCCAGCCTCGAGCTACTGGCACGGTGTTGCCGCTCGCGGCTGTCACCCTGCGCGCGCCCTGCAAACCGGGCAAGGTCATCGCGCTGTGGAATAACTTCAACGCGCTGGCTGCCAAGCTCGGCGTGAGTCTGCCAGAAGACCCGCTTTGGCTTCTGAAGGCGGACACGACGGTCAACGATCCGGGCGCTACGATCAAGCGCCCGCCCGCTTATGATGGCCGTATCGCCTATGAGGGCGAGCTTGGCATTGTGATCGGCAAGCGCTGCTCGATGGCTGACGAGGCCGAGGCCGCTTCTGCGATTTTCGGCTACACGGTTGTAAACGACGTGACCGGCGGTGACGTGCTCCGCAAGGACCCGAACTTCCCGCAATGGGCGCGCTCCAAGAGCTATGATGGGTTCTGCCCGTTTGGCCCTTCGATCGCCACCGGAGTGGATGTGAGCGGTCTGTCCGTAAAGCTGGTGCTGGACGGAACGGAACGGCAAAACTATCCGCTGTCGGATATGGTGTTCCCGCCGGTGAAGCTGGTCTCGTTGCTTTCGCGGGATATGACGCTAATGCCTGGCGACCTGATCTGCTGCGGGACCTCTGTCGGCGTTGGCTCCATCAAGGGGCCGGTGAGCACCGTGGATGTGACAATCGATGGGATCGGGACGCTGACCAATCGCTTCGAGCTTTAACACCGGCGGCATAGGATGATTTCGCTGCGCGCCTTTATCCTATGCCTGAACTACCTATAACCTATAACTACCTATAACCTACATAAAGTGCGATTCAGGTAGAATTGTACTTTGGCGTGCTGGTCCGAGAGCGGGCTCGAGATAAACAAGGCGCGGGCAATCCCCGCGCCTTGTGGCACATTCACGCTGCGTCGCAGCGTAAAAACTTGAAATTCCATGTTGAATTTCGTTGATTGCGCATTTGGTATACAATACACCAAAAACCAATGAAATTTGGCTCGTTCGCGAAGGACGTATCATGACGATAGGGGTGCAAACCGCCTTCATGCTGCCCGCGTGGCCGGGCGGCGATACAGGGCAGCAGAGCTGCTGCAATGGATAGCGCGACGGCCGTTCAACTGCTGGATATACAACCTCTCAAGGCAAATGTGGGGTTGCGTCGGCTGGCCTGTGCCGCGATTAAGCAGGCGATCACTAACATGGATATTTACGGACAGCCTGAGAATATCAGGTTGGACGAACGCCAATTGTCACGCGACCTTGGTGTTAGCCGCACGCCCGTCCGTGAGGCGCTGAGCTTGTTGGAACAAGAAGGTTTCGTCCGCTCCGTGCCGCGCGCAGGGGTTTTTGTCGTTCGCAAAACCAGGAGCGAACTGATTGAGATGATAACCGTCTGGTCTGCGATCGAGAGCATGGCGGCTTGGCTTGCCTGTAAAACCGCGAGCAGTGAGGATATTGCCGAGCTGCGAAACTTGACTACTTCTGCAGAGGCTCCGGGTGAAGACGTTAAGTCGGGTATGGCGTTTCATCGGGCCATCATTGCCCTGGGTCAAAGCAGCCTCATGGCTGAGCTGACGGAAAACTTGTTCATACATATCCGAGCCATCCGAGCTACGGCGATGCGTCAGCATGGTTGGGCGCAACGCCGTATCAGCGAACATATGGCCATTGTGGAGGCGTTGGAGGAGCGAAACCCCGGCCTCGCCGCGCAACGTGTCAGAGACCACATTTTGGGCCTCGTGGCTTATCTTGAAAAATACGGTGACTTTCTTGACCGCCATGAAGGCAAGGCAGTAGTTCGCAAAGCTGGATTGCGTGAATCCCGGATTAAGGAAGTTTAGTTTTCGCCAGCAACAATGACTGTGCCCGCATTTGGACGGCGGCCACATTAAGGAGGAAAAAGTGACTAAGGCTCTTCAAGGCGTGCGTGTTCTCGACTTTACCCATGTGCAATCAGGTCCGACATGCACCCAGTTGCTGGCTTGGTTTGGCGCCGACGTGATCAAGATCGAGCGGCCCGGCGTTGGCGATATCACGCGTTCGCAGCTACGCGACATTCCAGGCGAGGATAGCCTCTATTTCACGATGCTGAACCATAACAAGCGGTCGCTGACGCTCGATACCAAGACAAAGCAGGGCAAGGAGGTTCTGGAACGCCTGGTGCGCGTTTGCGATGTTATGGTCGAAAATTTCGCGCCTGGAGTTCTCGACCGGATGGGGCTGACATGGGAACGCATTCAGGAGTTGAACCCGCGCATTATTCTGGCCTCGATCAAAGGCTTTGGGCCAGGTCCTTACGAGGATTGCAAAGTTTATGAAAACATTGCGCAATGCGCCGGCGGCGCAGCATCGACCACAGGCTTCGACGACGGCCCGCCGCTTGTGACCGGCGCTCAGATCGGCGATTCTGGCAGTGGCCTGCATCTAGCGCTGGGGATCGTGACAGCATTGTACCAGCGGACGCATACTGGGCGTGGCCAGATGGTGCGCGCCTCTATGCAAGACGGCGTGCTGAACCTATGTCGCGTGAAGCTGCGCGATCAGCAGCGTCTCGCGCGCGGACCCCTTAAGGAATATCCGCAATATCCCCATGGCGAGTTTGGCAGCTCCGTGCCGCGCGCGGGCAATGCGTCTGGTGGCGGTCAGCCAGGCTGGATTTTGAAGTGCAAGGGCTGGGAGACAGATCCCAACGCCTATCTGTATTTTGTTGCTCAGGCGCCGGTGTGGGAATCCATTTGTAAGGTGATCAAGAAGCCTGAGTGGATTACCGATCCTAACTACGCGACGCCCGAAGCGCGTCTGCCTCATTTGAAGGATATCTTCGCGGGCATCGAGGAATGGACGATGCAGCACACGAAGCTGGAGGCGATGGAGATTCTCAACAAATACGACATCCCCTGCGGGCCGATACTGTCGATGGAGGAGATCGCTGCTGACCAGTCTCTGCGGGATACCGGAACCATTGTTGAGGTGGACCATCCAGGGCGCGGCCAGTATTTGAGTGTCGGCAATCCGATCAAGCTATCCGATAGCCCAACAGACGTTGTGCGTTCTCCTCTGCTGGGCGAGCATAACGAGGAAATCCTCAGGGATGTGCTCGGGTTTGACGAAGCGGCGATTGCCAACTTGTTCTCCTCTGGCGCGCTTGGGGCGGCGCCTTTGAAGGCAGCGGAGTAAAGACGGCCGGCACCGGGTCTGGAACGGCGGGCGGAACGCGCCCACCGTTCTGCCGTCCGCTGTCCAACATGTGCAACAATTCCGGAGCTTAGGGTGGAGTCATGAACATTCACGAGCACCAGGCAAAGGCATTGTTGAAGGCATATGGGGTGTGTGTGCCGGAAGGATACTCGGCAACAAGCGCCGAGGAAGCGCTTAAGGCGGCGGATCGTCTGACTACTAAGACTTGCGTTGTAAAGTCGCAAATTCATGCTGGTGGCCGCGGTTCGGGCTATTTCATAAACGACCCGCACGGCAAGGGTGGTATCCGGCTGGTGCATGCGCCGGCTGAGGTTTTCGAAGCGGCCGAGGCCATGCTGGGCAACACGCTGGTAACAAAACAGACAGGGCCAGCGGGACAAATTGTGCGACGCGTTTACGTGGAGGCGGAATGCGTCATCACGCGCGAGCTATACCTCTCGCTTCTGGTTGACCGAAGAGCTTCTCGCGTGACGATTATGGCGTCGCTTGAAGGAGGGGTAGATATCGAGGAAACCGCGGCACGGCACCCGGAGAAAATTCTCAGAGTTTCAATTGATCCTGCCGTGGGAATTTCCGATTTTCATGCACGCAAGCTGGGTTTTTGGCTGGGGCTTGATGCGGCGCCGCGGCAAGCTCTCAAGAGGTTTGTAGAAGCGACTTACAACGCTTTCGTGGCGCTGGATTGCGAAACCTTGGAGGTTAACCCGCTAGTGCTGACGGATGTCGGCGAGATGATGGCGTTGGATACGAAAATGAGTTTTGACGACAGCGCCTTGTTTCGCCATCCCGATCTGGCGGCGTTGCGCGACGACATGGAGGAGGATCCACGGGAGTTGGAGGCGGCAAGGCACGGCCTGCATTTCGTGCCACTCGATGGCAATATTGGCTGCATGGTGAACGGTGCGGGTTTGGCGATGGCGACCATGGACATCATCAAGCTGTACGGCGCCGAGCCTGCGAATTTTTTGGATGTTGGCGGTGGCGCCACCAAGGAGCGCGTGACCGCGGCGTTCAAGATCATCCTCTCAGACCCGAACGTAGAAGGTATCTTGGTCAACATTTTTGGCGGCATCATGCGCTGCGACGTGATCGCGGAAGGTGTGATCGCGGCGGCGCGCGAAGTTTCACTCTCCGTGCCGCTGGTGGTACGCCTAGAAGGCACCAATGTGCAACTCGGCAAAGACATCATGGCCAAATCCGGCTTGCCTATCATCCCGGCTAGGAACCTGGCCGATGCAGCGCTCAAGATCGCAACCGCAGTAAGAAAGGCTGTGTAGACGGCAAGCCTGCCGTTCCGCCCAGCGCCCCCTGGCGCATGATGTTTGAATGGTGCCTTGCTCAGTGAGGTAGAGGTAGGAGTGGGTAGATAGACCGAAAGTAAAAAAGGGCCCCGCATCAATGCAGGGCCCTTTTCGTTTTACCGCTCAATCGCGGCTGAAGTTACTTCTTTTTGACAACCACGCTCTGCGGATTGAGGTTGCCAATATTGCCGCTTTCGCTGCCAGCGGCAGGATCGATGACGGCGTTGATCAAAGTCGGCTTGCCGCTGTTCATCGCTTCGTTCACGGCCACGCGCAGCTCGTCCGGCGTGGTGACGTTAACGCCAATGCCACCGAATGCCGTCATCATCACGTCATAGCGCGCATCCTTGACGAAAACCGTGGTCGCGGCATCGCTATGACCGGACTGATTGACGTCTGTGCCACGGTAGATGCCGTTGTTGTTGAACACGACGATGCAGACAGGCAAATTGTAACGGCAGATTGTCTCGACTTCCATGCCCGAGAACCCGAAGGCGCTATCGCCCTCAACCGCCAGAACAGGCTTACCGGTTTCGATCGCGGCCGCAATGGCGAAGCCCATGCCAACGCCCATGACGCCCCAAGTGCCCACGTCCAGGCGCTTGCGGGGCTGATACATATCGATCACGCCGCGGGCCAAGTCGAGCGTGTTTGCCCCTTCGTTGACCAGGATTGCGTCAGGACGTTCCTTGATAATGGTGCGCAGTACGCCGAGCGCCGAATGGAAATCCATCGGCATCGAGTTCTTCTGCAGGCGGCCTGCCATCTTGGCAAGGTTGGCTTCCTTGCGGGTTTCCAGGGTCTTGATCCAGTCGGCGGGAGGTGCCTGCCAAGAGGAGCCCATACCGGCAAGTAGCGCCGCAACGCAGGAGCCGATATCACCAACTACCGGGGCCGCGATCTCGACATTGCTGTCCATCTCTTTGGGCTCGATGTCGATCTGGATGAACTTCTTCGAGCCCGGCTCGCCCCAGCTCTTGCCTTTACCGTGAGACAGGAGCCAATTCAGGCGCGCTCCAATCAGAACGACTACGTCGGCATCCTTCAGAGCCTGAGAGCGGGCGGCGCCAGCTGACTGCGGATGCGTATCCGGAAGCAGGCCCTTGGCCATGCTCATCGGCAGATAGGGAATACCGCTCTTTTCAACGAATGCGCGGATGTCCTCATCGGCTTGGGCATAAGCTGCCCCCTTGCCAAGAATGATCAGCGGTCGCTTGGCGTTCTTCAGCAGGTCGAGCGCGCGTGCGATGGCCGAGGGAGCTGGCAACTGCGCGGGTGCCGCGTCGATCACCTTGACCAGCGATTGACGGCCGGCCTCGGCGCCCATCACCTGGGAGAACAGCTTAGCCGGCAGGTCGAGGTAAACACCGCCCGGGCGGCCGGAAACCGCCGCGCGGATCGCCCGCGCTACACCGATACCGATATCCGCAGCATGCAGCACGCGGAAGGCAGCTTTGCAGAGCGGCTTGGCAATCGCCAACTGGTCCATTTCTTCATAGTCACCCTGCTGGAGATCCACGATCTCACGCTCGGACGAGCCGGAGATCAGGATCATCGGGAAGCAGTTGGTGGTGGCGTTGGCAAGCGCGGTAAGTCCATTCAGGAAGCCGGGCGCGGAAACCGTTAGGCAGATGCCAGGCTTCTTGGTCAGGAAGCCGGCAATTGCGGCGGCGTTACCTGCATTCTGCTCATGACGGAAGGAGATGACACGCATCCCTTCGCCCTGTGCGAGCCGGCCTAGATCGGTGATAGGAATACCGGGGACGCCATAAATGGTATCGATTCCGTTGAGCTTGAGCGCGTCAATGACGAGGTGGAAGCCATCTGTGAGCTCACCTTCGGTCTCCGCGCCGACAGCTGTTGTTGTTGTGTCCTGGACCATCGCGGACATCGACTCTCATCCTCCACTTTAGATAGATATTGCTCCGCGGCCCGAATAACGGCGATCACGGCAAAGCGTGGTTTTACTGGCACACCAGATTCCAATAGTCAACCAGACGGCCTCTGGCCTGCATGCCTGTGATGCCTCCAGACTCGCGTGGCGGCACTGGGGTGGCCGAAATCTCAAGAGCATGGTGTCGGCATATGTTTCTGAAGATTTACAATAGGCTTCCAAAGTTTTATGAAAATTCCATTTTGCGGTAGACAACCACTGAATAATTAGTGTTTTGTATACCCAATACAAAAAATAGGTGGGGTAAAGCGTAAAACCCGGGATATAGTTCCGGAAAATCTCGAGTATAGCGGAGTCGTCGTATTGTCGGCTCTGTTCGCATGTGTGCTGAATGAAAATCATCGCAGAGCGCGACAGTGGAGGAGAATAATGTCTAGTACGTCTAATCAAACCGCCGGAATGCCCGGCAGCCAAGCCCGAGAGATCACCCCCGAGGTGAATAGTACGCGCTGGCGGATGCTCATTTTGGGCGTCGTCTGCATGATCATGATCGCCAACCTGCAATATGGATGGACGCTTTTTGTTCTGCCGCTTCACCAGCTCCGTGGTTGGGGAGTGGCTGATATCCAGTTCTCCTTTGCGCTCTTTATCGCACTCGAAACCTGGGCAACGCCTTTTGATGGCTGGGTTGCCGATTCGCTTGGGCCGAAATGGGGCCCGCGTACAGTTATGGGCGCTGGCGGCCTCTTGGTCGCGGCCGGCTGGGGCGTTAATGCCATCGCAACCTCGCTGCCGATGCTCTATGTTGGCGGCGCGCTGACGGGTTTTGGCGCCGGTGCGGTCTATGCCACGGCTGTTGGCAATGCAACCAAGTGGTTTGCTGATCGCCGCGGCCTTGCCACTGGCCTTACGGCTGCCGGCTTCGGCGCGGGTGCTGCGCTGACCGTTATCCCCATTCGCATGGTTCTGCATAGCTCCGGCGTGAGCGCGACGTTTGTGATCTTCGGCCTGATCCAGGGCGGCATCATTCTCATTGCCTCGCAGTTCATCCGCGCTCCGTTCCAGGGTGAGCTTCCTCCGCCCAAGCCGAATGCGAATCAGTCGACGGCACGCAGCTACACCTCCGGCGAAATGCTGCGTACCCCAGTATTCTGGGTTCTCTATCTTCTGTTCCTGCTGATGGCCGCTGGTGGCCTTATCGCCGCGGGCAATATGGCCAGCATCGCGAAGGCGTATGGCGTGGCGGATATGCCGACCCTCTTCGGCGCCGGCGCGCTGGCCGTTGGTCTGATCTTCGCCAACGTCATGAACGGCGTGGCACGGCCCTTGTTTGGTGCCGTCGGCGATAAAATTGGTCATACCAACACCATGGCTCTGTCTTTTGGGCTGGGAGCCATCGCCTACTTCCTGATGACGGTACTTGGATCGAATCCGTGGGGCTTCGTGGTTAGCATCGGGTTGATCTTCGTCTGCTGGGGCCAGATCTTCAGCCTCTTCCCGGCTTTCTGCACCGATCTTTTCGGGCCGAAATACGCGACGACGAACCTGTCCTTCCTTTATACTTCTAAGGGCGCCGCAGGCTTCTTGGTTCCTATTGCTGCTTTTGTCGTGGCCCGGACTCATAACTGGACCGATGTCCTGTTGCTGACGACCGGCATCAACATTCTTGCAGTGGTCCTGGTGTGGCTGGTGCTGAAGCCGGCGGAAGCGAGCTACCACGCCCATCAGCACAAGGTGGACGGCGCTGCCTCCGCAGCTGAATAAGTTCAGCAATATTTTGGAACAAGGGCGGGCGCCGAAGGGTGCCCGCCCATTTTTTTGGCTTGTGTTTAGATGTTTGATCCCCGACTTTAATGGAAGGAGCGCAACTCAGTCGCCGATCTGCCAGCTGACCCAAAAGAGCCGAAATCCACGTCCCTCTCAGTGGAGAACGCAGCCACCACCGTCGCCTTCCGTCGGCATACGCTGCCGCTGGACGACTGCCCTTATCCGCTTCGGGCTACTGTCCCGCACCTCACGCGGTCTTCGTTGCATCGGTGCCTTCAGCGCCACGGCGTCTCCCGCCTGCCCAATGTCGAGGACGGCAAGGATATCAAAAAAGCAAGTTCAAAACCTACTCGATTGGCTACTTCCGTATCGACAGCGCCTAGGTCCGCACCGCGGAGGGTTGCTTCAGATATAAGATAAGCGCGTAGCACGAATTCATCTTATGTTATCCGACGCCTACGTGAAGATGCCTTCACTGTGTTGGTCGACATAGTTTGCGAGGCCCAGCGTATGGTCGCGACATAGGCGTTCGGCGGCTTCTACGTCACGTGCTTCCATCGCAGCGATGATGGCGCGATGGTCTTCAATGGAGCGCGCGGCACGGCCGTCCTGGCTGATGGTGATTTGGCGGATGCCGCGAACATGCAGGAGGATATCCTCGGTTGTTTGCCGCAACACGCTGGAGCCAGTGAGTTCGATGATGGTTTGATGAAATCGTATGTTAGCGACGGAATATTCCGATAGGTAGTCGGCCGGTTGGCGGGCATCATGAAATGCATTAAAGATGTGCCGGAGCTGGTTGATCTGCGCATCCGACGCATTTTGAATCACCAAGCGCGCCGCCATAGCCTCTAGCGCGGCCCATACCTGGATGGTCTCGACGACCTCGCGCTTGCTTTTGCGCAGGACACTGATGCCTCGGCGTGGCACCGATTTTACGAACCCCTGCTGTTCAAGCATTGCTAGGGCTTCTCGAATCGGTGTTCGGCTGACCCCCAGCCGTTCAGCTAACTGCCGCTCGTCCAGCCAAGTTTCTCCAGGGGTTCCATAGATGTCGAGCGCGATGATCGCTTTTTTTAGCGCATCATAAACCCTTGTTTTAAAGGTTGGCTCGATGGGGAAGGGGGCAACCGTCAGCTCTGAGGCCGATACGTTTGCCAAGGGCCAAGGCGCCTTTGGGTGAGTACTCAAAAGCTGTCTCCTTTTTCGAGCTGGGCGTGATTCCCCAGCCTATCAAGGTAAAGCCATTGCATCGGGAGTTTTAAGAAAACTGGAAAACGTCTCAGTTCGATGGTTTTCGCTTTGCGGAAGGGTTTGCCTCGTGAGCAAAACGAAAACTATTGAACTGCGGGCGGTCCGCTCCGGAGAACGGAGCGGACCAATTGCAATCAGGGCTTAGACAGCCTTGGCTTCGTGCATTTCCTTGATCTTGTCGGATGAATATCCAAGTTCGGCGAGGATCTGGTCGGTGTGTTCACCCAGCAGCGGCGAAGGCTTGATCTCCACCTTCAGATCCGAGAACTTAACCGGGCTGCCCACTGTGAGGTACTTGCCGAGTTTCGGATGCGGAACCTCCACAATAGAGCCGCTCTTGCGCAGAGACTCATCTTCGGCGATCTCCTTCATCGACAGAACCGGAGCGCAGGGAATGTCGTACTTGCGCAGGATGTCGACGGCCTCGTACTTCGTCTTATCGGCAAGCCAGCTCTCGATGGTGGCGAAGATATCGAAAATCTTGTCCTGGCGCGCCTGCGCGGTGGTGTAGGCTGGATCGTTTATCCACTCTTCCTTGCCAATCGCACGGCAGATCGGCTCCCAAGCATGGCCTTGGATGGTGAAGTAGATATAGGCGTTCGGGTCTGTTTCCCAGCCCTTGCACTTCAGCACCCAGCCTGGCTGCCCGCCACCGCCCGCATTGCCGCCGCGAGGCACAACATCCGTGAACGTGCCGTGCGGGTACTGCGGATATTCTTCAAGATAACCCAACGCGTCGAGGCGCTGTTGGTCGCGCAGCTTCACGCGGCAGAGGTTCAGTACGGCGTCCTGCATTGACACGGCAACCTTCTGACCCTTGCCAGTCTTGGCCTTCTGCATCAACGCGGTGAGAATGCCGATGGCGAGGTGCATGCCGGTGTTGCTGTCGCCGAGGGCGGCGCCGGACACAGTCGGCGGGCCATCCCAGAAACCGGTGGTGGACGCGGCGCCGCCAGCGCATTGTGCGACGTTCTCGTACACCTTGAGATCTTCGTAGTGATGGCCGTCGGAGAAGCCCTTTACCGAGGCCATGATCATGCCGGGGTTCAGCTCTTGGATGCGTGCCCAGCTAAAGCCCATGCGGTCCAGCGCGCCGGGGCCAAAATTCTCAACCAGCACATCCGATTCCTTGATCAGCTTGGCGAGAACTTCCTTGCCCTCCGCTGTTTTGGTGTCCAGCGTCAGGGAGCGCTTGTTGGAGTTCAGCATGGTGAAATAGAGCGCATCAGCATCCTTGATGTGGCGCAGCTGGGTGCGGGTCACGTCGCCAGAGCCTGGACGCTCGACCTTGATGACGTCAGCGCCATACCAGGCCAGGAGCTGCGTGCAGGCGGGGCCAGCCTGCACGTGCGTGAAATCGATAATCTTTACCCCTTCGAGTGGTTTACTCATTAACCTTCTCCCTTTGTCGTGTCAGGCGTTGTTAGCCCCGTGCTGGCCGGAGGCTTCCTCAAGTGCCCTCAAGCGCCGGCGCAAATCGCGCTCTTCGCTCCAGCGGGCTGTCTCATCCCGGACGATGGCGACGATTTGCGTTACCTTGTCCGCTGATTTCAGCAGCGTGACGGTAAAGGCAATCGAGAGTGTGCGTCCGTCTTTGTGAAGTGCGGGTACTTTCAGCAGCGCGGTGCCGTAGCGCGTTACGCCGCTGGCCATCGTTGCGTCGTAACCGGTCCAATGCCGTTGCCGCTGGCGTTCTGGAATGATTATATCCAGACTTTCGCCGAGGGCTTCATCCTGTGAGAAGCCGAAAATGCGCGAAGCGGCCGCATTCCATAGAGTGATCTTGCCTTGAGGGTCCGACGCGATAATCGCATCACCGGCGTTGTCGACGAGTTGCCGGTAATCTATTGAATCCTGCACTTTTTCATTCTCGCCCGTTACGTTTCTCGCACAGCCAAACATGGCTACCCCAGAATTCACTTGGAACGGCAGCCGTTTCGAGCGAATCCAGAAGTCAGCACAACACCCAAGGCCCGATAAGATCGCGGCCCATAGCACATTGGCATTTGGTATGCCAATAATCAGCATACCATCCGCTGATGTCAAGGGAATGGTCTGTGTCCTCGGTGCATGATCTTGCGGGTGGCGAGCATGGTACCCTAAGTCCGGCCCCAAGGTTCGTTTGCGGAGTGGGGATCGTTCTGGCTGCCGCGGGAGGGCAAGAAAGTTGGGCTTTCGGGAGGGCGCGAGGCACCTGTCGAAGTTCGGCGATGGACCTGCCGGCTGACCGAAAACCTGCCCTGGTCGATGCGCAATGGTGCATCTAGATCATTTTGTGCTATAGAGGCCGTCGCAACTTGGTATTGTTTTCTAAACCACTTAGAGTCATTAAGCCGCAACCATTATGCCGGGAACTCGCTAATCCATGACCACCCAATGGGATACCAGCCGCGCCGCTGGCATCATCTCCAAGTATCTGCCCCTCGAAGGCCCGATGCTTCCGATTCTTCACGCTTTGCAGGAGGAGTTCGGCTTTCTGAGCGACGAGGCGATTCGCCTGGTGGCGCAAACCCTCAATGTCAGCCGCGCTGAGGTTTATGGAGTCGTGTCATTCTATCACGATTTCCGTCAGGAGCCGCCTGGACGGCATGTGTTGAAGATCTGCCGTGCCGAGGCGTGTCAGTCCATGGGTAGCGAAGCCAACGCACAGAAGTTGTTGGAGACGCTCGGCCTCGATTGGGGTGATACCACGCCAGATGGGCGCCTTACCGTTGAACCCGTGTATTGTCTTGGCCTTTGTGCCTGCGCGCCTAGTGCTATGCTGGACGATGAGCTGCACGCGCGGTTGGACGCGCAAGGGCTGCAAGCACTCGCGGGGGAGGTTATCTGATGCGCATTTTTGTACCTCGCGACAGTGTTAGCGTAGCGCTGGGCAGTGACAAGCTGGCTGCCGCAATCACAGCGGAAGCCAGTCGACGCGGCGCCAATGTTAGCGTTGTGCGCAATGGCTCGCGCGGAATGTTCTGGCTGGAGCCGTTAGTTGAAGTGGAGTCCGATGAGGGGCGGGTAGGCTTTGGGCCGATGACCCTCGCGGATGTGCCGGCGCTGTTTTCGGGCGACCTTAAGGGGCATCCAAAGTCAGTTGGTCTAGTTGAGGAGATCCCCTTCTTTGCCAAGCAACAGCGTCTGACCTTTGCGCGTTGCGGCGTCACCGACCCGGTGAGCTTGACTGATTACACGAGCCATGGCGGCTTCAAGGGGCTGGAGAAAGCCCGCGCCATGACCCCGGCTGCCATCTGCGCCGAGGTTAAAGACTCCGGCCTTCGCGGCCGAGGCGGTGCAGGTTTTCCCACAGGCATCAAGTGGGAGACCGTACGCAATGCCCAGGCTCCACAGAAATATATTGTCTGTAATGCCGATGAGGGCGATTCTGGCACATTTGCCGACCGTCTAATCATTGAGGCGGATCCGTTCTGTTTGGTCGAAGGTATGGCCATCGCGGGGCTCGCCGTTGGCGCCACCCGCGGTTATGTCTATCTCCGGTCGGAATATCCGTTGGCAATCAGCATCCTGCGCGAAGCCATCGCCATCGCCACTGATGCCGGGCTGCTGCCGGATTTCACGCTGGAGGTGCGTGAGGGGGCGGGCGCTTATGTTTGCGGCGAGGAAACCGCCCTTCTGGACAGCTTGGAAGGCAAGCGCGGCATGGTGCGGGCCAAGCCCCCGATCCCGGCGCTGCGCGGGCTATTCGGTCAGCCGACGGTCATCAACAACGTGCTATCCTTGGCTGCCGTGCCTTATATCCTTGCTGAAGGTGGGGCGGCCTATGCCGCCTATGGTATGGGGCGCTCGCGTGGCACTATGCCCGTGCAGTTGGCCGGCAATATCAAGCACGGTGGGCTTTTTGAAATTGCTTTCGGCATCACGCTAGGCGAGCTAATCAACGACATAGGGGGCGGTACAGCCTCGGGCCGTCCCGTAAGGGCCGTGCAGGCCGGCGGACCTCTTGGCGCGTATTTCTCGCCTGCGCAGTTCGATACCCCTTACGATTACGAGGCGTTTACGGCGCGCAATGGTCTGATTGGCCATGGCGGGTTGGTGGTGTTTGACGACACCGCCGACATGGCGCACATGGCTCGCTTTGCCATGGAGTTCTGCGCGCATGAGTCCTGCGGCAAATGCACCCCCTGTCGGATTGGTTCCACGCGCGGCATGGAGGTGCTCGATAAGATTATCGCCAGGGAGAATGTCGCCGAGAACGCAGCCCTTATTAGGGATCTTTGCGACACGATGAAATTCGGCTCGCTTTGCGCGCTGGGTGGTTTTACGCCCTACCCGGTGATGAGCGCGCTTACCCTTTTCCCCGAGGATTTCGGGGTTACCTCTCTCCCTGCGGCAGCGGAATAGGAGCTTTCCATGGGTCTGATTCAAGAAACTGATTATGGCACCAAGCCCAGCAAGGCGACCGCTCTGGTCACTCTGACCATCGACGGTCAGAGCATCACAGTGCCCGAGGGCACTTCGATCATGCGTGCCGCCGCAGAAATGGGAACGCGGATTCCCAAGCTCTGCGCCACCGATTCGCTTGACAGTTTTGGCTCTTGCCGTCTCTGTCTGGTGGAAATCGAGGGGCGGCCGGGCACCCCTGCCTCCTGCACCACGCCGGTGGGGCAGGGCATGGTGGTGCATACGCAGAATGCCAAGGTGGCCAAGCTGCGCAAAGGTGTGATGGAGCTTTACATCTCCGACCACCCGCTGGACTGCCTGACCTGCTCGGCCAATGGCAATTGCGAGTTGCAGGACGCGGCCGGCGAGGTTGGTCTGCGCGAAGTTCGTTACGGCTACGAGGGTAAGAACCATTTGGATGCGGAGAAGGATGTTTCCAATCCGTATTTCCAGTTTGACCCGTCGAAGTGCATCGTCTGCTCGCGCTGCGTGCGTGCCTGCGAAGAAATTCAGGGAACCTTTGCCCTCACCATCGATGGCTCGGGCTTCAATTCCAAGGTTTCGGCTGGCATCAACGAGGATTTCTTTGATTCTGAGTGTGTGTCTTGCGGCGCCTGCGTGCAGGCGTGCCCGACGGCGACGTTGATGGAGAAGTCCGTCATCGAGGTTGGTCAGCCGGAGCATTCAGAGGTGACGACTTGTGCCTATTGCGGCGTAGGCTGCACGTTCAAGGCCGAGATGCGCGGCGAGGAAGTGGTGCGCCTTGTTCCTTATAAGGATGGCAAGGCCAATCACGGCCATTCCTGCGTCAAGGGTCGCTTTGCCTGGGGCTACGCTACGCATAAGGATCGTATAACCAAGCCGATGATCCGTGAGAAAATCACCGATCCATGGCGGGAGGTGAGCTGGGAGGAGGCAATCTCCTATGCCGCTAACAAGTTCAAGCAAATCCAGGCCGAACACGGCAAGGATTCCATTGGCGGTATCACTTCTTCGCGCTGCACTAACGAGGAAACCTACCTTGTGCAGAAGCTTATCCGCGCCGGCTTCGGCAATAACAACGTCGATACCTGCGCCCGCGTTTGTCATTCCCCGACCGGTTATGGCTTGGTTAACACCTATGGCACCTCGGCTGGCACCCAGGATTTCGACTCCGTGGACGAGGCGGATGTCATCCTAGTCATCGGCGCCAACCCCACCGATGGTCATCCGGTTTTCGCATCGCACATGAAGAAACGGCTGCGCGAGGGGGCGAAGCTAATTGTCGCTGATCCGCGCCGGATCGACCTTGTGCGCAGTCCGCATGTTGAAGCGGCGCACCACCTAGCACTGCGCCCGGGAACCAATGTCGCCCTGGTGAACGCTCTGGCGCACACCGTCATTGAGGAAGGTCTCGCGGACGAGGACTTCATCCGTGAGCGTTGCGACTGGGATGAGTTTGCCGAATGGGCTGCCTTCATCATGCGTAAGGAAAATAGCCCGGAAGCCACAGAAGCTCATACCGGCGTGCCAGCCGCAGAGTTGCGGGCCGCTGCCCGTCTCTACGCCAACGCCCGTAATGCTGCTATTTACTACGGCTTGGGCGTGACCGAGCATAGCCAGGGCACCTCAACGGTTATCGCCATTGCTAACCTCGCCATGGCCACCGGTAATGTTGGCCGGCCTGGCGTTGGCGTGAACCCGCTGCGCGGCCAGAATAACGTGCAGGGCAGCTGTGACATGGGTAGCTTCCCGCATGAGTTCCCGGGTTACCGTCATGTTTCGGACAATACCGCACGGCGCATTTTGGAAATGGATTGGGGCGTTTCCCTCTCCAACGAGCCAGGCTTGCGCATCCCGAACATGATTGACGCGGCGATGGATGGCACCTTCCTCGGCCTTTACATCCAGGGTGAGGATATCGTGCAGTCTGATCCAGACACGAAGCACATGGTTGCTGGTCTTTCCGCCATGAAGTGCGTCGTGGTGCAGGATCTGTTCCTGAATGAAACTGCCGACTATGCGCATGTATTCCTGCCAGGGTGCAGCTTCCTTGAAAAAGACGGCACGTTCACCAACGCCGAGCGCCGCATCCAACGTGTGCGCAAGGTGATGGCTCCCAAGAATGGCTATGCTGATTGGGAAGTGACGGTGATGTTGGCTAAGGCCATGGGCATGACGATGGATTATAGCCATCCGTCTGAGATCATGGACGAGGTTGCCCGCACCACGCCAAGCTTCGCCGGTGTTTCCTATGAAGCCCTGGATAAGCTCGGTTCTATTCAATGGCCCTGCAACGAGAAGGCGCCCACGGGTACGCCGGTAATGCATATCGATGGCTTTGTGCGCGGCCGCGGTCGGTTCATCATCTCGGACTATGTGCCGACTGATGAGAAAGCCGGCCCGCGCTTCCCGCTACTTCTCACCACAGGCCGCATCCTTTCGCAGTATAATGTTGGCGCACAAACCCGGCGTACGGATAACGTCGCTTGGCATGGCGAGGATGTCCTGGAAATTCACCCATTCGACGCAGAGCAGCGCGGAGTGAAGGACGGCGGCTGGGTCAAGCTCGCCAGCCGTGCTGGTGAGACCTCGTTGCGCGCCAAGATCACCGACCGGGTGGCGCCAGGCGTGGTTTACACCACCTTCCATCACCCGCTTACCCAGGCCAATGTCATCACCACGGATTATTCTGACTGGGCGACAAACTGCCCGGAATACAAGGTGACGGCGGTTCAGGTTTCGCTCTCCAACGGCCCCACCGAGTGGCAAACAGAATACCAAGCGCATAGCGAACAAGCTCGCCGGATTGCTCCGCCCGTGGCGGCGGAGTAACCCTGGTTCAATCTCTCACTGCTGCGGCTAATGGCTGCGGCAGTGAACGCTTTACGCGCCATGAGCGCGCCATTCAGAGGCATATATTCGATGTCGCACGACACTAAACATAGACTCGTCTACATGGCGAACCAGATCAGCAAGGCTTTTGCTCATGATCAGGAAGACAAGGCTGTCGAGGAAATTAGCAATCATCTTAAGAAGTTCTGGGAAAAGCGCATGCTTGCCCAGATTTTTGAACATCTGGACGCGGGTGGAGAAGGGCTTGACCCGTTGGCAAAAAAGGCTGTGGCTGCGCTGCAGCGCAGTGCGCAGCCGGCCTAGCGTCATGGTGCGTTTGGATTGGCTCAGTTGCGGCACAATAAGTGCGTGAAGTGACTCGACCAAACATTAGATGAGCCCAAACAAAAGATGGCGCCCGCGTTGCCGGCGCCATCTTTTGTTTGTGGGCGCGCGATGTCACGCATCAAAGTGACGATCGGTGTGCTAAGCGGTGCCATAGTTCAGGGAAATTGAGCACAGCGCGTGAGCGGTTTCCCCATACGTACAAGAATCCTGGCGCGTCTCAAAGCGCATTGCAGTGTCCTCTGCCTCAGAGCCAAGGAGTTGCCTAAGGTCAGCGGTAGGAAGAAAATGGATGGCCCGCTATTGAGCCGCAAGCGACAAGCACTCGTTGAAACTGTTAATTTGGTGCTTAACCCAGCCTTGCGCGCCCAGTCCATTGGCCCTGCCGGCACATAATGGTATAGCGCCGCGCCAATCATTGGGTTGAAGATGAACGAGACGCCGACCTCCCACCCCGCCTTGCTACCCGCCGGGCTTGCAGATGTGCTGCCGCCGGAGGCCGAACGCCAAGCCCGTTCCGCCGAAGCGATCATGGATTGCTTCGCGGCCCATGGCTATCAGCGCGTTACCCCGCCTTTATTGGAATTCGAGGAGTCGCTTTTTGCTGGTTCTGGTGCCGCCACGGTGGAACAAACCTTCCGACTGATGGATCCTGAAAGCCAGCGCATGATGGGGCTGCGGGCGGATACCACGCCGCAAATCGGCCGCCTCGCCACCAGCCGCCTTGCTACCTCCCCCCGCCCGCTGCGTCTGGCCTATTGCGGCCCGGTGCTGCGTGTGCGTGGCACCCACATGCAGCCGGAGCGCCAGCTGTCCCAGGCCGGGATCGAGTTAATCGGCCATGACACCGCTGTTGCTGACGCGGAGATCATCCTCGCTGCTATCGCCGCTCTGGAAGCGGTGGGGCTGAGGGATCTTTCCATTGATCTCACAATCCCTCGCTTGGTGCCAAGTCTGCTGGACGAAGTGCCTTCCCATCTGCACCCCGCTTTGGCCCACGCGCTGGACCGCAAGGATGCCGCCGCCGTGGCCGAGATGGGCGGCGTCCAAACCGTGCTGTTACTGAAATTACTGGATGCCAGCGGCGCCGCCGCCCGTGCCGTACCTGCATTGTTGGAGGCCGGCCTACCGGAAGCCGGCCATGCCCAGGCCGAACGCCTCGCCGAGGTGGTTGCTGCCGTGCAGACGGTTCTGCCCAGCCTGAAGCTCACCGTGGACCCGGTGGAGTTCCGCGGCTACCGCTACCATACCGGTATCTCGATGACGATCTTCGCCACTGGCGAGCAGATGGAGTTAGGCAGGGGCGGGCGTTATTTGTGCGGCGATGCTGAGCCCGCTACCGGCATTACGCTATACCCGGACAGCATCATCCGCTTGGCCCCGCCTATTTCACTGCGCCCGCGACTTTATTTGCCGTACGGCACCGGGCAGGCGTGCGCGCAAAAAGCCCGTGTCGAAGGCTATGCGACCGTGCTGGGGCTTGCGCCGGAGGCGTCAGCAAGCGATGAAGCCCGCCGGCTCGGCTGCTCCCATTTATTATTCGATGGCGTGATAACCGCGCTGTGCTGAGTAGGATTTTGCAATGACCAACGTGACGATCATCGGGACCCAGTGGGGCGACGAGGGCAAGGGCAAGGTTGTGGACTGGCTGGCCAGCCGCGCCGATATCGTGGTGCGCTTTCAGGGCGGACACAATGCCGGCCATACGCTGGTGGTAGGTAACCAGACCTATAAGCTGTCGCTGCTGCCCTCCGGCGTGGTGAGTGGCAAGCTTGGCATTATTGGCAATGGCGTGGTGGTGGATCCGAACGCGCTATTGGCCGAGATTAAACGCGTTTCCGCCCAAGGGGTGAATGTTACGCCGGAAACGATGCGCATCGCGGAGAACGCACCGCTGATTTTACCTCTGCATGCGGCGTTGGACGCGGCCCGCGAGGCTGCCCGGGGCGAGCGCAAAATTGGCACCACCGGACGCGGTATCGGCCCGGCTTACGAGGACAAGGTGGCGCGTCGCGCTATCCGCGTCTGCGATCTGGCGGAGCCGGAGACGCTTTCGGCCAAGCTGGACGAGCTGCTGCTGCACCATAATACACTGCTGGCTGGGCTGGGTGCGCCAGTCTTCAAGAAAGACGAGCTGCTGGCGAATTTGCTGGAACTAGCGCCAAAACTGTTGCCCTTCGCCGAGCCGGTTTGGGAGCGCTTAGCCGAAGCGAAGGCTAGGGGCGAGAAGATCCTGTTCGAGGGTGCTCAGGCGGTGATGCTGGATGTCGATCACGGAACCTATCCGTTTGTCACTTCGTCCAACACCGTTGCCAGCACGGCGGGTGCTGGCAGCGGCATGGGGCCAGACGCGGCGGGGCGGGTGCTCGGCATCGCGAAAGCCTACACCACTCGGGTGGGCGCCGGTCCGTTCCCGACCGAACTGCACGACGAAACCGGCCAGCTTCTGGGCGAGCGCGGGCATGAATTCGGCACGGTAACAGGGCGTAAGCGTCGGTGCGGCTGGTTCGATGCAGCGATGGTCCGCCAAGCAGTGAAGGTGGGCGGCGTGCAAGGCTTGGCATTGACCAAGCTGGACGTTCTCGACGGCTTTAAGGAGCTCAAAATCTGCACCGGCTACAGCATTAACGGCCAACACTATAAGCATCTGCCTGCGGCTCAGGCCGCCCAGGCGGCGGCGGTGCCGGTTTATGAAGTGGTGGAAGGCTGGAGCGAGAACACACGTGGTGCGCGCAGCTGGGCGGAGCTTCCTGCCGGCGCTATCAAATATGTGAAGCGCATCGAGGAACTGGTTGAAGCCCCCGTCACCTTGCTCTCCACCAGTCCGGAGCGTGACGATACCATCCTGATGCAGGACCCGTTTGCTGGCTGAGGCAAACCTAGTGGATTCGTTGGATCGGCTGGTAGGGCTGGTCGCGCGGTTGGGTTTTTCCGAATCCTTCATCCGTTTTGGCATCGTTGGCACCCTGGGGTTTGTTTGTGATACCAGCACGGTTTATCTGTTGCGGCCGTTTGTCAGCCTTTATATCGCAGGAACATGCAGCTTCATCGTTGCTGCGACGATGAACTGGGTCATCAACCGGATTTGGACTTTCCGACACGTGGAGCACGCCGCCGCGCATGTGCAATGGGTAAAATTTCTGGCGGCCAATGCCATAGGTTTCGGTTTTAACCGCGGAACGTTCTTTCTGCTGGTGGCGTTTTCGCCACTTGTCGTGGCGCACCCTGTCATCGGCATCGCAGCAGGATCGGCCTGTGGACTAATTTTTAATTATTTACTCTCCAAACGCTTCGTCTTTCGCTAGTTCAACTTTAAATAGTATTATATTGACTGAGGGCACTATCGGGTTGACGTAGCGAACAGCAGATTTGGTGCTTTAGTCTGACCTGACATCCGGGCGGCGTTGCGTGCCACCCCATCGAAATAGGGATTGTGCAAACGCGGTTCGGCGAACGCCCGGCCTCGTAGAACAGCGGCCACTGCTCGCTCGCCAGCATCAGCGCCCCACGCCGGAAGGCCGCGAGAACAACACGCACCTGTGCTTCCTTCGTCGCCGTCATGTTGGACGGCAGCAGGTCAGTACGCATCACCGGGCGTGCTCCGGCGGTGGGCTTCCTCCGCGCCATCAAGCCGCCTT
>JAKAEC010000023.1 GCA_021818425.1 Pseudomonadota bacterium | reverse complement strand
ACTGCTGCCCAAGGGTAGACTGAGTTAACACCTGTTTGCCTCGCGTTGCTGGGCAAACAGGTGTCTGGACCCGTCTCTAAGTTTAAAACTCGTCCCAATCATTGCTGAGGCTGGAGACCGTTTTGAATCTACCCGCGACGCCGTGTGAGACAAACGGTGCGGCTGCGGATTCTAAAACGAGGCTGGGCTTCGGTGCTGAGACGACGTGCGGCTTTGCGTCGATACGGAACCGCGAAATAAGCTGCTTCAGTGCTTCTGCTTCGGAAGAAAGCGCGTGACTGGCGGCAGTTGCCTCTTCAACCATGCCAGCATTTTGTTGGGTAGTCTGGTCCATGTGGACCATGGCCGCGTTCACCTCAGCCAAGCCGGTGGCCTGAAAATTGGCGGACTCTGATATTTCATCCACCATTTTGTTCAAATTCCGGATTTGCTCAACGATCCTTTCCAACGCCTCGCCGGTTTCTCTGACCAGCCGTACGCCGCTCTGAACCTGCTCGCTCGAAGTAGAAATAAGGGATTTGATCTCCTTTGCCGCGTCAGCCGAGCGCTGTGCCAAAGCCCGCACCTCGGTTGCCACCACAGCAAAACCACGTCCGGCGTCACCGGCCCTTGCGGCTTCAACGCCAGCATTTAAGGCTAGAAGATTCGTCTGAAAGGCAATTTCATCAATCACGCCGATAATATTGCCGATCTGCTGAGAGGATGCCTCAATCTCACCCATCGCACTCACGGCATCGTGCATTACCGTGCCGGAATGGGCGGCGGAGCCATGGGTTTCATTGACAACTTTCAGAACGTTCGTGGCATTGTGGGCGGTTTGTTTGACCGTGTCCGTCACGCTTGCGAGGGCCGCAGACGTTTGTTCAATCGCTGCAGCTTGTCGCTCGGTGCGGTTGGCGAGATCGTCCGCTGCCTGCATTAGTTCCATAGCACCACTACGCACGCCAGACGCGTTATCGTCGATGGAGCGCATGGTTTCCTGAAGTTTCTCTAGAGCGCTGTTGAAGTCCACGCGCAATTTTTCATAGGCGGCAGGAAACGCTAGATCTAGCCGTGAGACAAGATCACCATTAGCCAGCCCGCTTAAGCCGGCGGCAAGCGACGCAACTACGTCGTTTTGCTCGTCGGCTTGACGTTTGGCTATAGCGATGCGCTCTTCGGATTCGGCCTCTTGAGCACGACGGCTGGCAACTGCCTCGGCTTCTAGGCGGACCTTTTCTTGAGCATTTTCACGAAAACGCGCGAGTGCCTCTGCCATTGTACCAATTTCGTCGTGTCGGTCGTTATAGGGAATTTTTGTATCTAGCCGACCATCGGCCAATTTGCGCATGGCGCCGCTCAAATTTTTAAGCATCGACGAAATTTGCCGACGTGAAGAATATACGGCCAAAAGATAGACCGCCAGGAGCGGTGCAAAGAGCAAAGTAAGACCTTCTATTTCATGATACAGTGCGGCGTAGACGTCGCTTAAATAAACGCCCGTGCCAAGTACCCACCCCCAGGCAGGCACAGCGACCATGCTGCTCATCTTTGGCTCTGGCGGCCCGCCGGGAATGCGGGGGAATTCGTAGTGTTGAAAGAAGGTCTTCCCGGCCTCCGCCGCGCTGAACATGGCCGGCTGGAATATTTTGCCCTTTGCGTCGGGCACGTTCATTTGGTTCGTGCCGATCATCTTTTTGTTCGGATGGGCAAGCACAACGCCAGCTTTATTATAGACAAAAACATAGTCGTTGCCTTGATATCTAATGGAGCCGATGGCAGCGAGCGCAGCTTTTTGCGCGACCTGAGTGGTCACAGCGCCTCTTTGTGCTTCGGCCACGTAATGCTCCACTATTGAACGAGCGGCGTAGTCAATTGCCAGAATTTGTTCCTGTTTGGCATGAAGTTCCAGTTTATAGGACTGTATAACGGCGATAATTGTACCCGAGGCCATGAGGCCCAGCGCGAATAAAAACAGCAGGGTAAATTGCCAGGTAATGGATATCCGGCGGAGGATTTGCATTGGCGACCTCTTGTTCCGTAACAATCACACACTCTTTGTGCGTGAGCGCCCTCCCTATAGAGGGGGCTGGATAAGGTTGAGTTAAGCGGGCTGCAAGCCGACAAAGAATGTTCCACGTGGAACGTTGCTGGCGGACGAGGTCGCGACATCCGGATGTTCCACGTGGAACATCCGGATGTCCAGATCAGTTGTTCAAGAGCGCCAGCAAAGAGTCGAGCTGGTCAAGGTCTGCGTAATTGAGGGTCAGACTGCCTCCCTTGCCATTAAATTTGATATCGACCTTAATGCCCAGGCGTTCAGAAAGGCGCTCCGCCAAAGCGGTAATTTCGCTTTGCTCGGTTTGGTGCTCATGTGGTGTCCGCTTGAGGGTTCCCTGTGCGAGAGAGCGGTGTTGGTGCTTCCCCAGCGCTTCTGTCTGCCGCACCGACAGTCCGCGCTTGACCACCTCTTGCGCAGCCGTCGCGGGTTCCGGGTGGGCAAGTAGCGCCTTGGCATGGCCGAGCGAGATTGCTCCTTCCCGCAGCAGCATTTGCACGGAGGCGGGAAGCGCAAATAAACGCATAACATTGGTAATATGACTGCGTGACTTGCCGATTGCGTCGCCGAGTTTGTCATGGCTGAGCTTGAACTCCTCGGTCAAGCGCTTGTAGCCCTCCGCTTCTTCCATGGGGTTTAAGTTTTCGCGCTGCAAGTTCTCTACCAATCCCGCGGCCATGGCGTCTGCGTCTGATAGGCTCCGCACCAATACGGGCACTTCGTGAAGTTGCGCCCGTTGGGAGGCGCGCCAGCGGCGCTCGCCCGCAATGATCTGGTAGTGGCCCGTAACGCCCGGCTTGGGGCGCACCAAAAGCGGTTGCAGAACGCCGCGCTGGGCAATGGATGTAGTCAGCTCCTGCAACGCCTCTTCGTCCATGCTTTGGCGTGGCTGGTAGGGGCTGGGTTCCAACAGGTCTACTGCCATAAATTGTACGCCCGGTGCTGATACGCTGGCGGGTGCCGCTGCCTCGCCCATTAAGGCTGCCAAGCCTCGTGCTAGGGGCCTGCGTGGTTCCTTTACGCTCATGCCTGCTCCTTTCGTCCGCGTGTCCGGCGCAAAAATTCTGCTGCTAACGCAAGATAAGCTTGCGCTCCGGCAGAGCGAAAATCATAAAGCAGGACGGGAATGCCGTGGCTAGGGGCTTCCGTGATGCGGATATTCCGCGGAATGGCGGTTTCGAATACTTTATCGCGGAAATAGGCGCGGACGTCGCTGCTCACTTGTTCGGAAAGGTTGTTGCGCCTGTCCGTCATGGTTAGCACGATGCCCTCGATGTCAAGTTTTGGGTTCAAGCTGCGCTTCACCATATCGACGGAGCGCATGAGCTGAGAGATCCCCTCTAATGCAAAGAACTCCGCTTGGAGCGGTACCAAGACTGCATCTGCCGCGACAAGGGCGTTGAGAGTAAGCAGCGCTAAGCCGGGAGGACAATCGATAAAGACAACGTCGACATCGCAGCCTTGGTCGAGTGCGTCCCGCAGCATAAAATTCCGGCGTTCTAGCGTGCTGAACTCTATGTCAGCACCCATAAGATCTGTCACGGCGGGCACGATAGAAAGATTTTCGACATTGGCAGATACGATTGCATCGTTCAGAGATACATCTCCCGCCAGCAGCGCGTAGCTGCCGCCATTGCGGGCTTCATGTTCAATGCCAAGGCCGGTGGAAGCGTTGCCCTGCGGGTCGATATCGATCAGCAGAACCTTCAAGCCGCCCACGGCCAGGGCGGCGGCAAGGTTGATGGCAGTAGTGGTCTTGCCGACCCCGCCCTTCTGGTTGGCGATGGCGATAACGCGCGGTTTTTTATGCGGTTCCGGCATGTCGGATCTGGCTCACTTTCAGGATGCAGCTCTCACCCCAGCCGGGGGCAGAAAGGCGTTCGGTGTCCATGTGCCAGAGGGCAGCAGCAAGCGTCAATTCGGTATCCGCACCTTTGCCCTTCGGGAATAGGCAGAAACCGCCTGGTGTGAGCAAAGGCGCTGCAAAGCCCAGCAATTTTCCCAAGGGCGCCAAGGCGCGGGCGGTAATAAGTGGCGCTGGCACCAGGGGAGCAGATTCGATGCGACAGTTGTGAATTTTTGCTGGGGCACCGGTCTGGCGAGCGGCTTCAATCAGAAAGGCGGCCTTGCGGGCATCAGACTCAATGAGATCAAACGGGATGCCTGTGGCAATGCAGAGTACGAGACCGGGGAAGCCAGCGCCAGAGCCAAGATCAATGGCGCGAGGTATGTCTTTGGGCATGTAGGAGAGCAGGCGCAGTGAATCCTGCACGTGGCGCTCCCAGATATGATCGAGGTCCGATTTGGAAACGAGGTTGATTTTCGGCGACCACTTCAAGACAAGAGCCATGAAATCACGAAGTTTAGCTTCATTCATGCGACGCGGCTGGCCTTTCTGAGGGCACCGAAAATGGCGCCGAGGGCGGCTGGTGTCATGGCTTCAATACGGCCCGCAGCGGCGAGATTTTTCGGGCGGGTGCGCTCCAGCTTTTCGCGTAGTTCGGCGGAGAGACCGCCGATGCCCGCATAGTTGAAGTCTAAGGGGATTTTGACTGTCTCATCTTTTTCGCGGGCCCGAATTTCCGAGTTTTGCCGAGCGATGTAGCCGGCATAAAGGAGATCGGCACGGAGAATCTGAGCAGCCCTGCCCTCGCCTTCCGGCTTATTGTTGAAGGAAGCGATTTCGGATTTCAACGCGGTGAAGGCTTGTTCGCGTTCGGTGCCCACGCAACCCCAATCCAGCCCCCTCTGAGTCAGGCGGAGTTCCGCATTGTCGGCCCGCAGGAGCAGACGATATTCTGCGCGGGAAGTGAACATGCGATAGGGTTCGGTCACTCCTTGCGTCACTAGATCGTCGATGAGGACGCCGATATAGGCTTCTGAGCGAGAGAGTTGAACAGCATCTGTACCTCCTGCCGTGCGTGCAGCGTTTAAGCCCGCAATTAGACCCTGGGCACCGGCTTCCTCGTAGCCGGTGGTGCCATTGATCTGCCCGGCGAGAAAAAGCCCAGGAAGGACCTTTAAGCTTAGGGAATGGTCAAGGGCGCGCGGATCGATATAGTCATATTCCACGGCGTAGCCGGGGCGGAGGATTTCTGCGTTTTCCAGACCCGGGATCGTATGAATGAGGGCGAGCTGCACATCCAGTGGCAGGGAGGTGGAGATGCCGTTAGGGTAAATGGTGTTATCGTCCAGCCCTTCGGGTTCCAGGAAGATCTGGTGGCCGGACTTTTCGGCGAAGCGGACGACTTTGTCCTCGATGGAAGGGCAGTAGCGTGGGCCGCGCCCGGCAATGTTTCCGCCATAAATGGCTGATTTATATATATTTTTTAGAATGACTGCATGGGTTGCTTCTGTAGTGGATGTGATGCGACAAGAGATTTGCTGGTTGGTGATGGCTGCCGTGAGTGCGGAGAAGGGCTCGGGCGGGTTTTCGCCTCTGTCTTCGGGCAAGCCGTCCCAGTCGATGCTCGATTTGGAAAGGCGCGCGGGGGTACCGGTTTTCAGGCGACCCAGGGGCAGATTGAGGCGGCGCAGGTCTTCCGCCAAGGCACGGGATGGCGCATCCCCCACTCGGCCGCCGGGTTGCATTTCGGTGCCAAAGTGCAAGACGCCGTTTAGAAAGGTGCCGGTGGTGAGTACGGCCGCCGCGCAATTAATGATTTTGCCGGAGGCGAGCTTGACGCCGGCGAGGCGGCCATGGGCGACCTCCAGACCCGCGGCTTCGTCCTCCAATATGGTGAGGTTGGCTTGTGCGGCGAGCAAAGACTGGATGGCGTTGCGGTAAAGTTTGCGATCCGCCTGGGCGCGGGGACCGCGTACGGCGGGGCCCTTTCCTCGATTGAGTAATTTGAAATGGATGCAGGCGGCATCTGCGGCCTTAGCCATTAGCCCATCCAGCGCATCGATCTCGCGGACGAGGTGACCCTTGCCAATACCCCCTATTGCGGGGTTGCATGACATCTCCCCAAGCCGGGCTGCGTTTTGCGTGACCAAAAGAGTGCGGGCGCCGTAGCGCGCCGCTGCCGCGGCGGCCTCTGTGCCTGCGTGGCCGCCGCCGATGATGATGACATCATAATCCATACGCCCGGTTTAGCGAGTTTGCAGCAAAAATGCCAAGCACTTCGGGGCTTTTGAGTTGTCTGCGGTCATTTGCCGGGTAACCATGGTACTTTGTCGTGCTGCGGGAGAAAAGCGGACAGATCGAGGAGATTGTTCATTTGAACCTTTTATCAAGTTGCTTATATCCGCGAGTGGAAAGGAGTTCTGGAGTGTTGGAGCGGGCAACGGGCGCAACGGGAGGGCTGGCAGGCGTTGATGGTGTGCAGGAGCGGCCTGTTGTTGACTGTGGCGACTTACCCTTTCTGATTAAGAAGGATGGAACTTGGCTCTACAGGGGCAGCCCGATCACGAGGAAGCCGATGGTCTGCCTATTCTCTACGGTGCTGAAACGTGATGAGGAAGGCAGGTATATATTGGAGACGCCAGCCGAGCGGGGGCGGATTGAAGTTGAGGATGTGCCGTTTCTAGTCGTGGAATTGGAATGGACCGGAAGCGGAAAGGATCAAGTTTTGTGTTTTCGTACGAACGTCGACCAATGCGTGACGGCGGGGCTTGAGCACCCAATCCGGATTGCGCATAATTTGCTGAATTGTGAGCCTACGCCTTATCTTCACGTTCGTGATGGCCAAGGCAAGTTTCCGATCGAGGCGCGGATTAACCGCGCGACCTATTATGAACTGGCCGCGCTGGCGGAGCCGGGCGTCGTTCATGGCCGAAAAGTGCTGGGCGTTTGGAGCAAGGGTGTGTTCTTTCCATTGGGCGAAATGCCTAATTGTTGCCACGACGCCGACTGATACCCAGGGCAGCGTGGCGTGAAAGCGACAGCGCTACGGCGAGCTTTTCCGGCCGGGCTGGCATTTCAGACATATGAGGTAGGACTGTTGCGCCCCGCGGCAGTGCTGGTGGCGATGGAGCCAGACAAGGGAGTTTGGCTGACCAGGCGGAGCGCGCGGATGGCGGCTCACCCTGGACAGGTTTCATTTCCGGGGGGAAGGATCGAATTGCGCGATGCCTCGGTTGAAGCCGCAGCACTGCGTGAGGCACAGGAGGAGGTGGGGCTGGATCCGGCCAGGGTGGAGGTCTTGGGGCGGATGGATGATTACGTAACCGGAACGGGGTTTCATATTGCCCCGGTGGTGGCGTTAATGCCGGATGGGCTGGGGTTGTCACCTGCCGCGGATGAGGTTGAGGAGCTTTTCGTTTTACCGTTTTCCACCCTGTTGAACCCACAATATCCCGTTTGCCGCCGGGTACATGGGCAGATTGGCATGCGAAAATTCTGGGTCTGGCCGCATGAGGATCATGTGGTCTGGGGCGCCACTGCCGAGATTTTATACCGTTTGGCGATGCGGCTACGAGGGGTGGCATGAAGGGGCTAGCTGAGATTTGGGCGGCGCTCCCAGAGGCTCGGATGGTGGGCGGTGCGGTACGTGACACACTGGCCGGGCGCGAGGTGGCCGACGTTGATTTTGCATCGCCCTTAACGCCGGCGGAGGTAATGGCACGAGCAAAGGCCGCCGGATTGAAGGCAGTACCGACGGGGGTGGAACACGGCACGGTGACGCTGGTGGCGGACGGGCGCGGCTTTGAGGTGACGACCTTGCGGCGGGACGTCGAGACGGATGGGCGGCATGCGCGGGTGGAGTTTTCTGACAGCTGGCGGGAGGATGCGGCGCGGCGGGACTTCACGATAAATGCGATGTTCATGGCAAAGGACGGAGAAGTTTTCGACTATTTTGGCGGACGGGCAGATTTGGCGTCTGGGAATGTACGATTCGTGGGCGACCCGGCAGCCCGGATTGCCGAGGATTACTTAAGAATTTTGCGGTTTTTCCGGTTTTTTGCCCGTTATGGACGAGGCAAGCCGGACGCGTCGGCGGTGGCGGCGATCACCGAAAGGCGGGAAGGCTTGAGGTGGTTGTCAGCCGAGCGGGTATGGAGCGAACTGAAGAAGATTTTGCTTGCCCCGGCCCCGCTTGCAGCTGTGGAACTCATGCAGGAAACCGGCGTGTTGGAGATCGTGCTGCCAGGAGCAAAGCCTGAGCGGCTGGCGGCGCTCCTGGAGCGTGGGGCGCCAGTTGATCCGCTGTTGCGGGTGGCGGCGCTGACGGATGAGGATCTGACAGTACGGCTGCACCTGAGCGGAAATGAGGCAGAGAGGTTGGCAGGTTGGCGCAAGCCGCCAGGGTTGGTGCCAGAGGACAGTGATATAGCCTTGCGTCGGGCCTTGGCGGAGGAGCCTTATGAAGTCCTGGTTGGACGGGTTTGGCTGTGGGGCGGCGGTGAAGTTGGCTGGGCCGCGTTGCGGGAGCGGTTAGCAATGATAGAGCGCCCGGTTTTTCCATTGAAGGGGCGCGACTTGGCGGTGTTGGGGGTGAAGCCCGGGCCGGGGATGGGCGATATGCTGGCCCGGGTACGACACTGGTGGATGGAGGCTGGTTGTGTGGCGGACAAGGCTGCGTGCCTTGAAGCAGCACGGGCGCTGTCTCAGAATGCCTCGCTATCAGCTGAACGCCCTAAAGCCGGCTGATGTAAGACGGCTTTAGAGCGTTCGTCGCGTATCTAAATCGCCTTCTAAACCGCGATGCGCACGCCGAGTTCAACCACGCGGTCTGACGGGATTCGGAAGAATTCAGTGGCGGTGATGGCATTGCGGGCCATAAACAGAAACAGCCAGCGGCGGATGAAGCGCAGTTTAGGCACTGAGGCGGGCACCACGGTTTCGCGGCCGAGGAAGTAGCTGGTCTGCATGGCTTTGAACTCGATGCCCTGGCTGTTGAGGCTCTCTAGCGCTAGAGGGACGTTTGGGCTCTCCATGAAGCCGTAATAGAGGGTGACCTTGTATATGTTTGGTGCGGCTTCATCCACATGCACGCGCTCGCCCGCGGTGGCCTGTGGTACATCCAAATTGCGAACGGTGACAAAGAACACTTGTTCGTGCAGCACCTTATTGTGCTTCAGGTTGTGCAGGAGCGCATTCGGCACGAATTCGAGATTGCCCGTCATGAATACCGCAGTGCCCGGAACGCGCACGATGCGCGATTGCGGCAAACGGGCAAGGAAGGATGATAGGGGCAGGCTGTCCTGCATCCAGCGTGCAAGAATGAGGGAGCGGCCCCGACGCCACGTGGTCATGATGAGGATGATGCTAAAGCCAATGGCGAGCGGCACCCAGCCGCCTTCGAAGACTTTTAAAGAATTTGCAGAGAAGAAAGCGAGGTCCACCACCCCGATGAGGCCGAAAACGGCAAGGGTAGCACTGCGCGACCAGCTGAACTGGCGGCGATAGACAAACGCGGCCAGCGTATTGTCGCACAAAAAGGTGCCGGTGACGGCGATGCCGTAGGCAGATGCCAAATTAGCAGAGGAGCGGAAGGTCAGCACCAGCAGCAGCACGCCGATCGCAAGGATGGTGTTGATTTGGGGCACGTAAATCTGGCCCTGCTCTGTTTTGCTGGTATGGCGGATTTCCATGCGTGGCAACAGGCCAAGCTGTACGCACATGCGCGAGACCGAAAATGCGCCGCTTATCACGGCCTGGCTGGCGATGACCGTGGCCAGTGTAGCTAGCAGGATCAATGGCACTTGCAGGACGTGAGGCGCGATTTCAAAGAATGGATTTTTGCCGTCCGCCGGATTGGCGATTACCAGCGCACCTTGTCCATAATAATTTAGCAGTAGACAGGGCAGTACGAAGAGCAGCCAGGAGACGCGGATTGGTTTGCGGCCGAAATGGCTCATGTCGGCATAGAGCGCCTCGGCGCCCGTGACGGCTAGCACCACCGCGCCCAGGACGAGGAAAGCCATGCGGTCGTGCCGGATGATGAAACTTGTCCCGAAGTAGGGGTTCAGGGCGATGAAGACGCCTGGATGATGGATGACTTGGGTGAGGCCAAGCAAGCCGATACTAAGGAACCACAGCGCCATGACGGGCCCGAACGCGCGCCCAACCGCAGCCGTGCCGTGGCGCTGAATGAGGAACAGCCCTGCGATGACGGCGATCGCGATGGGCAGAACGGCGTCGCTGAGATTTGGCTCTACGACCTCGATGCCTTCGACCGCGGAGAGGATGGAGATAGCCGGGGTGATGACGCCATCGCCAAAGAATAGTCCGGCACCGACGATGCCGACGAGCCCGGCGGCAATGCGCGTACGCTCGCTGCGGGCGACGCGGCTGGCTAGCGCCATCAAGGAAAGCGTGCCGCCTTCCCCGTTGTTATCCGCCCGCATGATGAAGGTGACGTATTTCAGCGTAACAGTGATGATGAGTGCCCAGGTGATGAGGGAGAGAACGCCGAGAACATCTTCCGGCACCAAATGTCGGCCATCGAAATAGGACAAACAAGTTTGCAGCGCATAGAGCGGACTGGTGCCGATGTCACCATAGACCACGCCGAGGACGCCAATGAGGGCGGTGAGCCGCAGTTTTTCAGCCGTTCCGTCCAGTTGAACCGCGCTGGAGACCATCAGACATTCCTTATCGTCACGTGGCACGCTCTATCCTGTTGCCCTAACGTCGACAAGGCGGGCGTGAATCAGGACGAAGGCTCGGGCTTGGGCAATAGCAGATAGAGTCGCCCCGGTTGGCGCATGGAGCCGGCAATCTGTTCGGCTTTAGGTCCGGCGCCAAAGAAAATATCCGCCCGGTCTGCTCCGTGGATACCGCCACCTGTGTCCTGGGTGACCGTGAGTAAATCCATAGCTGTCCCTGTGACGGGATCTGTAGTGGCGACATATAGGGGAGTGCCGAGGGGTAAGGCAGATTCGTCGATCGCGGTGGAGCGTCGTGCTGTCAGCGGCACGCCAAGCGCGCCTGGAGCTCCTTCGTTCGGGGGCAGCGGGCCCAGCGGGCGCAAGTACACGTAGCGCGCGTTTTGTTCCATGACTGATCGAGCTTGATCCGGGTGCGATTTCAGCCAAGCGGAGATACTCTGATAGCTCACATCATCCGGCTTGAGCGCGCCCATTTGCTCCAGAATGAGGCCAATAGGGGTATATGGTTGGCCGTTCTGACCATCGAACCCGACGCGCAGGATGTTGCCATCGGGTAGAAGGATGCGGCCGGAGCCCTGGATCTGCAGCATGAAGGCGTCTACAGGATTCGTGACGTAGGCTGTAACCGGTACTTTGCGGTACAGGGCGCCGTGGTCTATCGCTTTGCGGGGCAGGCTGGCGAGTGCTGCGGTTGGCGGTTTGGCGTAGAGCGGCACGCGATAGCCAGGTCGCTCATTTTTTGAGCCGCGGACCTCGGGCTCGAAATAGCCGGTGATGAGGGCTTGGCCGGGAACGGCATAGGCGATGAACCTGCTTTCAAAGAATTTCCGCGCGGCGGCCTCGTCATTGGGAGCAACTGCTTCCGCCGCCGTGCAGGCGGGCTGCCAGAGCCCCGCTTGGCCAGCACGAGCCGCTGCGAGGCCCGTGCCGCCAAGCCTGGAGTCGGGCGGCATCAACAGGATGGCCTTGCAACTTGTGACGAAGCTAGAGAGCGCG
Source organism: Pseudomonadota bacterium (assembly GCA_021818425.1). GTDB lineage: Bacteria > Pseudomonadota > Alphaproteobacteria > Acetobacterales > Acetobacteraceae > Acidocella. Next base: position 16,973 of record JAKAEC010000023.1, on the reverse strand, counting down.
GCAGCGGCGTTATCCTGCCGCCAGCCGGGCAGTTGTGAGACCGGAGTCCGCCTCCCCAGCGGAGCGTTGGCGCCGGTTTGGGGTTGTTGCTGGACGGTGCAGGCGGCGAGTGCCGTGGTGGCTGCAAGCGCAAGAAGGCGGCGCATGGGTTCAACCGCTGCGGGCGGCCGAGAGACGCCAGGTGGGATCCTGGCTACGAAGGTCATGCTCGAAGGTCCAGATATCGCAGATATCTGCTTGTTCTTCGCTACCGGGAACAGGGTTTCCCGTCGCATCCAGTCGCTGGCTGACTTGGGCTGAGGCAAAGCGGACGACGACTGTGGCCAGATCTCCATAAATCTGCGCGTCTTCAATGCCTGCCGAAAGAATTGATTTGATTTCTGTGCGCTGATGCTCGCCGGCTTCGCCCTTGGCTGTGATTGCTGCGGCGAAAGTCTCATAGACATGCGGCGTAAGCAGTGATTGCAGTGTGGTGAGGTCACCGTTCGAGAAAGCGGTGACAATGCTGCGGAATGCTGCCTCAGCATGGGTAAGAAATACCGGCGGGTCAAATTGCGGATCACGGTTGACGATCTGCATCAGGCGCTGGCCGAGCTCAGACCGCGGGTCTGGAATGGAACGGTTGGGGGCCGCTGGGGACGGAGCTTGGTCTTTGACCACCTGGTCTGGTTGGAAGCCAGGCACGAGGCCGCCGGATTGAAGCGGCGGTTTCTCGAACCCGACGCGTTTTCCCAAGACCGAGCGCAGGCGAAGGATAAGAAAGATCGCGATTCCTGCGAAGATCACTAGCACGACGGGAAAACCGCCGAGAGATTGGAGTGAGTTAGCGGCCACTGTCATCCTCTGTTCATTCGTAAACTGGCGCAACGCGCCTCTATGTGCAAGCCGGGCAATGCTCGGCATGGGATTATGCAATCGAACCAGGCGCCTGTTGGCGCGCAGCCAGACATATGTTGCAATGGGGCCGGCCGGCAAGCCGCTCAATATTGAAGGAAGCTCCATGTTTCTGCTCCGCCACGGGCAAAGTTATTTCAACCAACACTTTACCGACACAAGGCGGGACCCGGGGATCGAGGATCCGGAGCTGACTGAGCTGGGTCACGCTCAGGCGAGAGCGGCGGTTGAGGAGCTCGCGGGAGCAGGAATTACGCGCTTGATCGTTTCGCCGTATACCCGTGCCCTGCAAACGGCGCAGCCCTTTCTGTCGCTGCCAGGTGTGAGTGTAGAGGTGATGCATGAGGTGCGCGAGCGCACGGCCTTCGCTTGCGATATTGGCAGCACCCCTGCCCTGCTCTCCAGCCGATTTCCGTATTATGAATTTGGACACTTACCTGAGCGGTGGTGGCACGACGATATCGAGAGCGAGGAGGAGACGATCGCCCGGGCAGAGGCGTTTCGCTCCGAGATGAGAGATCGCCATGACGAGCACACGACATTGCTGGTGAGCCATTGGGGGTTCATTCTGGCGTTGACCGGCGTTTCCATGGGTAACGGCGAATGGGTTGAGTTCCACCCAACTACGCCCCCTCCCAGGCGAATAAGCTGGCGGCATTGAACGAGGTTGGAATGGGGCTTTTGTACGAAGACGAGGCGCCAGCGTATGAGCTGCTTCGCGAGGCGGGGAAAAGTCCGTTTTTGCTGACAGCCGACCACGCGGGGCGATTGGTTCCACGAGCACTGGAAGGGTTGGGTGTGCCGCAGGCCGAGATGGACCGGCACATTGCCTGGGACATTGGCATTTCGGGGGTAACGCGACGCTTGAGCGAGATCCTGGACGCCACGGCAATTTTGCAAAACTATTCTCGTCTGGTGATCGACTGTAACCGTGACCCTGGCTGGATCAGCGCTTTTCCCGTGGTAAGCGAGACCACTACCGTTCCGGGCAATGAGAAACTGGATGAAATTGCGAGAGCCGCACGGCGGATGGCGATTTTTAATCCGTACCACGAGGAGATTGGCCGCTTGATTAGCACGCGGCCGCGAAGTGTTTACGTGGCCATGCATAGCTTCACGCCGATTTTTCTGAAGCAGCCGCGGCTAATGCAGGTGGCGGTACTATATAACCGCAATCCGCGGCTATCAAAAATTTTGGCGGATTTGCTGCGAGCTGAAGGTGGGCTCATCGTAGAGGAAAACGCGCCTTACCGGGTTTCTGACGAAACGGATTATGGCGTGCCGGTGCACGCCGAGCGGAATGGGCTTGATTATCTCGAAATCGAAATTAGGCAAGATTTAATTGCCGATGAGGTTGGGCAGTCGGAATGGGCGGCGCGGCTCTCGAGGTTATTACCTGAGGCATTAAAACTGATGGATGGAGCGGCCGTGTGAAGGATTTCGGATTGAGCCGGAACGTTCCGATGGTGCCAGCAAAAGTGGCGCTGATCTTGATCTACGTTCAGAAATACATCATGGAGAATGGCGGCGAGAAGAAGGGCATATTGGCGGCCGAGACGGAAGCAAAATATGGCTTTTTCTTCGCGGAAATACGGCAGCGTGCCATTCCGAATATGAAAAAGTTGCTGGCAGCGCAACGGGAGACGGGAATCGAGGTCGTTTACATGGTGATGGCAGCGTCACGTGACGACGAGATTGTGTTACCTAAGGGGTCTTCCTTGGTTCTTATTTCGACAAATATAAATTATCTGGCCAGAAATATGGGAAAGACGCAGTCGATCGTTATGGGTGCGTTGACGGGCCAATGCGTGGACTCAGCCGTACGAGATGTGTGCGATTTGGGGTATCTGGTGACCCTGCCGGTGGATGTCTGTGCAACCCAGAGCCGGGCGCGGCATGACAGCGCTCCGCTAAATAATAAAGGCTATTGCCGGCAGGTGACCACCGGGGCCCTACCGACGGAAATTTCGGTGGTGGTATAAGAGAATGGCGCGCAAAAGTGTAGCAACAGTGTCTGAGCTGCATGCGGAGCGCAAGCTGCTTTGCTTTTTAGACCGGACTGGTGGGCCGGAGATTGGCGGTTGGGCGGTGGATTTCGATAGACCCGCTGAGAGCCTGAAGATGCGAGTGACGATCGACGGGACAATTGAAGACGTGGTTACCTGCGATCTACACCGGGACGACAGCCATCTGGTAAATCTGCAGAACAGTCAAATTGGGTTTAGCTATCGGATCCCGGAACGCTACTGGGACGGAGTGCGGCACGGCTTGCGTTTTTATTCGTTGGACGGAGCCTGTTTGCCGATCAGCTCCCGGTCGGGGGGCGCGGTGCAGGAATACAGCTTCGTGCTTGAAAAACCGGTACGGCTGATGGCCATGGTGGATGGCTTGGTGGACGGGCTAATCCAGGGTTGGGCGCTGCGAGTGGACGACGAGGTTGGCACCAAGATTGGCGGCGTTCGTGTGCTAGTGGTGCACGACGGTCAGCCGATTGCTGAGCTTTTGGCGGATCAGTTTCGAGGTGACGTGGCAGGGGCTATAGGATGCGATGCAGCTTGTGGATTTGCCTTTGCGCCGCCACCTGAATTGCGCCGACGTGAGCGCGTGATGTTGAATTTCTTCGCGCTTCCGGACCGAGAGGAACTGAGTGGCAGTCCGTTGGAGATCACCTATCCTGGGGATACAACGCGGGATAAGATCGAGACTCTAATAAAGCGGACCGACGAGCTGTTCATCTTCGCTTATCATTTGAAGAAGGAGCTGAAGGCCGCGATGCCGCGCGAGCGGTACCTGTTGGCGGACTATCCGCGCTGGGCATTGGAATCCCGACTTTTGGCACTTCCGCGGGCGAAGGCGCGCTACGGTGCGGCCAATATGTCGGGTGTTTTAGTCTCCGTTATCTGTCCGGTTTACAGACCCGCCCTGGGGGACTTTCTGGCGGCAGTCGATTCCGTGAGAGCGCAGACTCACGAAAACTGGGAATTGTTATTGATCGACGATGCCGGAGGTGATGCGACCCTAGCAGGGATAATGAAAGATCTGGCGGGACAGGACAAGCGCATTACGGTGTTAACACGCAAGAAGAATGGCGGCATCGCGCGAGCTACGAATGACGGACTAAAGGCCGCGAAGGGAGAGTTCGTTGCCTTTTTTGACCATGACGACCTGCTGGAGCCTACGGCACTTGAGATCATGCTGCTGGCTCACGCCGCGACGGGGGCGAAGCTGCTCTATTCCGACGAGGACAAGGTGGATCGCAGCGGGGCTCTTAGTGAGCCACATTTCAAGCCCGACTTCAACAATCGGTTCCTGCTGGACATCAATTACATCTGCCATTTGATTCTGGTCGATGCGGAAGTGCTGCGCGCGGCGGGCGGGTTGGACCCCGACCTAGATGGAGCGCAGGACCATGACCTATTGTTGAGGATGACCGAGAGACTGGCGCCAGAACAGATTCATCATGTATCGGAAATCCTTTATCACTGGCGGAAGACTGCGAGCTCCACAGCTGGTGCGGGTACGGCTGCCAAGCCGGCGGCGGCGCAGGCGGGAGCGCGAGCGGTGGCTGCTTATCTCGAACGACGAGGATTACCTGCCAAGGTAGTGCCGCGAGGAAACCTGACCTGCTACAGGGTGGATTGGAATTTCCCGCCGGCAAAAATGAAGAAAATTGGCGTTTCAATTTTGATTCCGTATCGTGACCATATTGAAATGACTCAGGAGTGCGTGAACGCGATCAGGACTCACACCAAAGGGGTAAACTACGAAATCCTACTTTTGGATAACTGGTCAACCACGCCAGAAGCCGCGCGCTTCGCTGCGGCTCAAGGAAACATTGAGGGAACACGGCTACTACGTATTGCCGAGCCATTCAACTACTCGCGTATCAACAATATCGGGGCGCGGGAGGCGAAGTTCGATTTTGTGTTATTTATGAACAATGACGTGTTCGTGCATGACCCTGGCTGGTTACGGCGGATGCTTGACGAGATGCTCGCTGATGAGAGTGTAGGCGCGGTCGGAGCTAAGTTGCTTTATCCAGATGGAACGGTGCAGCATGCTGGTGTGGTGCTCGGGGTTGGCGGGGTGGCGGATCATGCATTTCGTGGCCTTCGCGGCGACGCACCAGGTTATATGGCACACGCTATTACAGCCCAGGAGGTTTCGGCTGTAACGGCGGCCAGCATGCTTGTACGCAAAGCGGCATTCAACGCGGTAGGCGGATTCGATGAACATGAGCTTATGGTGGCGTTCAACGATGTAGACTTATGTGTAAAGTTGCGGCAGGCCGGGCATAGAATCATTTTTATGCCGGACTCAGTTGCCGAACATCGAGAAAGTGTTAGTCGAGGTGATGATTTCGATCACTCCAAGCTGGCGCGGTTCATGTTTGAGAATGAGGTCATGCGTCAGCGTCACGAAGCGATCCTGCCGAAAGACCCATATTATAACTGCAACTTCTCGCGCGATGGCGGTGTTTATCTGGAGCTGCGGCTTCGGCAACCTGGCGAGGATTGATCAACTCCTCGCCAGGCGGCGGGCTGTAAGGATAAGCATTTTGCGATCTTCCGTCGAGCAGGCACGGTAAAGTCGAATCAAGGCGAGCTCGTCGCCACGAAGCGAGCCAGTTTCTCCCGATACCAGATAGCCAAGTGACGTGTTTAGGGCCCTCGCAATTTTCTCCATGTTTTCTCGAACTTGCCCGGCGCGGTCTGTTTCCCACTGTGCAATCGCGGACCGAGAGACGTTGAGTTGCTCTGCCAATTCATCCTGCGTCAAGTTGGCTGCGAGACGTAAAGCCCTAATTCGGGCGCCAACTGTATCAGCGGTAGGGTTCTTTTTTATAGCCATACAGCTACTCTAACATTATCGTTCATGAATTCAACGTTAGTTTTTCTAAACATTGATGGTGGGGATTGCTACCCGATAGCAAGGGCCATCAACCGCGAAATGCTCGACGTTAAGCTCAGAAGCAGGTCGCAGGACCACGACTAATTGATGTTCGACACTGGGGTATTGATTTGAGGCAAATAACAGGCTGAGCCCGCTCGGACGGTAGCGCGGTTTCTCGCGGATGCCCCTCACTTTGAAAAAGCCCTGATGGCATTCTAGTGTCGTTCCGCGCGCCATGCTTTTCGAGCAAACACACAATGCCGCAAAGTGATATCGGCTTTGGCATCAAGCGCCGCTACGTACCCCGGTACAGAGCGGCTTCACACTCGCAGTTTAGTGACGTCCAGCGCCAACGCATTATTGAACACCAACGCAATGCAGGTGACGGCAACCATCATCACGAGCACGGCGCGACCTTCAACAAGCGAAATTCATACTGACGACCGTTAGGAAACTGGTCGCGAGATGTCCGAATTAGCCGCGGCAACGAGCTAGAATTATCAACCGCAGCAGTGTCGCGTGGGTAAAGACAAGCGATCTAATCTACTCACCAAAGACATTCGGTTACAATATGTTAATATAAACTACCGCTGGATCCTCGACATTTGCACGTGCAGTCTTCAGGAAAATATTAATAAATATTACTATTATTCAATATATTAGACAAATCTCGTTGTCGTAAGTAACCGCTAAGGTTATGTCCAAGAGCTCTTGCGAAGCCTCTGGTTTACAACTAAAGGTTGCTCCAAGCGACGATATGCCCCCTAAGAACTAACAGCCGTGCATGAAAAGTTATATTTTTAAACGGAGGTGGCTTTATGAAAAAAAAATCTGATCTCAACTACCTATTAGAAGAGCTCGTTCAGGTAAGTAACCGACTCCGTCTAGATAATATGACGCGTCACGCCGCTTTCGTCGAGGCAATAACCAATCTCATTGTACAGTATTTCGCTGCGAATCAACTGCTTGCACGAAAATTTAAACCACGGCTCGTGCAAAAAGCCGAGACGTAGCAGACTTGCATAGCGTAAATACGTCTAAAGCCGCGTTCGAAGTGGTCACCGAGTATTGTAACAAATGTACCCTTATAGGGCTTTTGGCGGGACACCCTGCTCTTCAAATACTAGGCAACTAATGTAGCTAAGTACTGAATGCAAACGACGCCCCTTTAGATCTGTGCCATGGAGGACAAAAGCCGTTTTGTAACATTATCGAATATCTTAGGAGCCATTGCATCATAGTCCTGATGCTTGCCTGATAGAAGCACATCTCATCGTTGTTGCTATCTAGACGCTACCGCAGATCATCTGACAAGCATACAAGCCAGAGTATATGGTTAAAATAGCAGAAAATACGACGATATCTGAGTTCGTATCCGTCGGTCAGCTAAATCAAATCCGACATGGCGAATTAAGCCTCATAGTGCTTCTTATGCATGGCTAAAGACGTGACCGTTCTGGTTGACATTGGTGAGGCCCAAGAAGATCAGATGCGTGCCGTCGTTCAGATAGATATTCAGCGACCCACCCATGACCGTTTCTTTGGAGACGGAAAGATTGGATGCCAGCACTAAACTGCCAGAAAAATCTTTTATCATGTCTGTACCACCACCGCCAGTAATCGAGAACATGTCATTGCCGAGCCCGGCACCAGTTAAGGTCTCGTTGCCAGCAGCCGAAACTAGCGTGTTAAATCCCGATCCGCCGCCGACCAGCACGTCGTTATTGCCGCCAGCGAAAAACAAATTGCCTCCACCCAGGCCGCCGTTCAGGCTGTTATTGCCAGCATAGCCACCGGAGACAATGTTGTGGCCACTGGCTCCGCCGAACAGCGTGACCTGGGTGTGGCTGCCGGCTGCAAGCACCGTGCTGGACGTACCCGACCCACCAATGAAGACCAGCCGTTCATTGCTGTTTGTATTAACGCCACCAATCTTGTAGCCCGTGTCGTCTGTAGCGGCCACGAAGGCACCGGTATTCGCGCTGATCGTTGCCGCGCTATCGGAGACGTTAACTAGCTTTACGCTGTCCGCGCCTGCGCCGTTAATGACGATGCTGTTGCCGCCGTAAACTTGGTCGCAGGCAGTGATACTGTCGCCGGTGCCGTACAGCACGGCACTATTGCCGCCAGCGAGCGTGATCGCGGCACTGGCGCCAGTTTGTAGCAGTGTGTCCTTGCCGCCGAGGTTGAATTGCCCGCCTTGCACTGTGAACTGATTCTGCACGGGGTTCGTGTTGGTCGAGGTTCCGTAATTCCACGGGCTTGCGTCGGAAACCGTCGCCTGCCCGCCAAGATCCACGACATTGCCATCGCCCTCCAGCGTGAGGCTCGCATTACCGCCGCTAATGGTGTTGTCGCTCGCGCTCACGAACAGTGCCGCGCCGCCAGACGCAATGATGTTGTTATTTCCGGACCAGACGGAAAGCGTATCAGCACCAGTTATGTACGCAGTGCCCTGTGAAGAAGAATCTCCCGTGAGAACAAACAAATTCTTTGACCCACTGATGCTAACACTGTCAATGTAGTTCGTAGATACGTAACCGCCATTTGCGTCACCGTTGACGCTAAGAGCATTGCTTGAACCTGAGGATTGTAAGTTAGACGTTAAAAAGTCATTGCTGCCTAACGTTAACAAATTCGATGAACTGTGTTGCGAGAAAGTAAGCTGATTAACACTGATGCTATCGGCTGCCGCAACCGTGTTATTACTGCTCCCAATTGTTACTGCATCGTTCTGACCAATATTAACCTTTGCTCCGCCAGCACCAACTTGAATGCCAAGGTTAGATGCGGCGCCAACATTTTCTGCAATAATTTGGCCGCTGCCTGAAATAACTGTATCTTGTGCGCTCGACGCTGCTTCAACCAGCAGTGTACCGGTTCCACCAAGTATGAGGTCGTTGCCATTCGACAATACCGTATCGCTCCCGGATCCAGCTGCGATAACATTGTTGGTGCTTGATTGGGTTTGAACGAAAGCATTACCGGAGGCCGCGTCGACCGTCGAATTCCCAGTCCCTAATCGTGCAATCAGATTGCCACCGCCCGTCGATGCACTTAGCAAGAGCGTTGAACCAGAGCCACCATGATAAGTAATATTCCCCGCGCCTCCTCGGACGGTCAACGAACCAATACCGCCAGTGATTGAGGTGTTTCCATCTGTCGTTTGAATATACAAAGAACCCGTTCCGCCAGACACAACATCATTGCCATTAGATAAAACAGTATCATTCCCAGAACCTGCCATGATAAAGTTGTTAGTGTTCGATTCGGTTTGAATGAAAGCGTAGCCAGAAGCTGCATCGACCGTCGAATTTCCGGTTCCTAGCTCCGCAATCAGGTTGCCACCACCCGTTGACGCACTCATCAAGAACGTTGAGCCGGAGCCGCCTTGATAAGAAATATTTCCAGCTCCACCCTGCACAGTCAATGAACCGGTGCCACCGCGGATAGACGTATTGCCGTCGTTACCAAGAAGGTACAAGGAGCCAGCACCTGCATAGACTAGATCGTTTCCACCCGATGAGAGCGTGTTGGATCCATAGCCGAATGTTAGTACGTTATCGGTATTTACATTCGTCTGAATATGAGCATCTCCGGACAATGCAAAGACCGTTGAATTTCCGGTCCCCATATTCGCCGTTAATGTTCCGCCATTTTCTGGTGCAGATATAAGTTCGGTTGTACCCGATCCGCCTTGATAATGTAATGTGCCCGACCCACCTAAGATCGTCATTGCACCGGCGCCACCGGTAACAGACGCGGTCGTTTGGGCAGCCTCGACTAAGGCTTTGTCGCCGATACCGGCAGAGGATGCATCCACATATATGTTGCCAACGCCACCAGCTACTGTGATATCACTACCGGTCGTCAAGTTTATGTTAGTCGTTCCTGCCCCCGCTGCAATATACTTGTTTCCAGTACCCGCCAGAACCGTGTTGACACCACCATTTAAAAATATGCCGCTAATTGTGGCTCCCATGTTAATATCTCCGCCGGACGCAACAACCATTTCGCCGGTCAGAGTAAGGCCACTCGGTGGAGCTTCGATGAAGCCAGTAGGAATCGTGAGCGGCGGATATTCCGTCACGGAATTGGCAAGAATTGGGACATATTCAGTTGAACGATTGCCTGCAGCGTCTGTTACATTTATCTCAATCGCATCAGCTTTGTTTGGCGCGCCTGTTGTGTAGACAAGATTGTCCAACGCTGAATTTACGGTGCTTTCAGAGCCAGTAATGACCAAGCTCTCGAGACCATTGGTGAGTGTTGTACGCTCGTTGCCAAAAGTTCCATTTGTTGAAAGAGTACCAAAGATTGACGTTAACGTGACACTAATATTATCGCTGGGTGACGCGTCATATACTTGTGGTGAAATAGAACCGCTTATTTGGATAGACGATAATGATCCAAGAATTATTGGTGATGCCGCTATCTGTATTTGTGGAGCTACGACGCTGCCTGAATTTCCATTGCTTCCCGAAACAATATTTCCAGCAGTCGTTGACGTACCAGTAAATCCCCACGTCCCAACCTCGCTGCTCGATGCGGTAGTATTTCCAAAGATGGCGTTGTCTACGGTAGTAGGATCGATATTGAAATTTAAGATTGGCGCAGATGCGAGGGAACTTGAATCCGCTAAGATCAAGTTGCCGGACACAACTCCATATGCAGTTGTGATTGAAGTCGCGACTGTTCCGGGTGAAGAATCTGTGTTAACAATTTCACTTGAGCCGCCGACATATAGGTTATCCGTAACGTTTGCGCTTTGAACGTTTGCTATATAATATCCGCCAGTATTGTCTCCGAGTGAATTGTCTATGTTTCCTTGCGCCGTGATATTTGACTCGCTGGATTGACCGTATGCATATAACGGATCAGCTGCAATTCCAGATGTATTTGGCCCGCTTCCAGATATAATATTTCCTATTAGACCATCGTTGTTTGTAGATCCGTTACCATTAATGCCTGGATTTGATGCATAGCCATTAGCGCTCGCGTTCAACTGAATCGCGCCGGTCGAACCCGAAGGTGAAGATGACGAATACTCCCATAAGAGATTGTTTTCTATCACGAGATTTGATGGTCCGCTCCATGCGTCAATAGGGATACTTGAGCCTATTATCACATTCTGGGCGACCACGCCGTTGCTATCGTCAACCAGGGACATGCCGGAGACACCGCCAACAAACGTATTATTGTTGATCGAGATATTTGAGGCATCATTGAGCCAAATTCCACGCCCAACGCTCGAGTTTGAGTAAGTGCCAGAGATTGATTTTGCCTCGACAAAAGTCATTCCGTCAATTGATATATTGGTATCGACTATAGGAGTAGACGAATCATTCACCGAGTACTGGGTGGTTAATAGCGGTATCTGAGCTTGCAAGGTCGTTGTTGGATCAACATACGCATTATTAGTGACGGTAGCGACATTTTCTAGTCCAAGCCCCGCGTCCACGACGGTTGTACTACCATCTGTATTATGGATGACCCATGTTCCGTTATTGTTTTGCTGATCATAGTTTTCGAATAATGCGCTTCCTTTAAAGCCAGACAAGGCTCCCAATGTGGCGCCGTTGCCAATAACCGTGGTGTTGCTACTTAGATAGACGGTTCCGCTTGCACCATATTCACCGGGATTAAACACAACGGTAATTGATGTGCCTTGTGGAATAGACTGCAGCTCTTTATTTAATAGAGTCGAGATGTCCTTGCCTGAATCGTTCGTATATTGACCTGGGGTTCCGACCTGAATGGTTACACTTTGGATGTTGGAGTCCTGAGAGACTTCTAATATTCCTCCATCTAATACAACAGAATTAACTGTGGCCCCGGTGTTAATGTCGAGCGTTCCACCATTCGTAACGGTAATCGTTTGAATTGCAGAGTCGGTTCCTGACGCAATAGCAAAATGGCCACTCTCAATCGTGACGTCTGATTGATTGGTCACCTGTGTGATTGACCCCGAGCTTTGATCAATATCTAATATGCCGTTCTGGGTCTGAAGCGCACTGGCGCCTACCACGGTGCCGCCGCCGAGATTAATTAAAACTCCACCCTGTTGAACCGTCGGATCGAGAATAGTTCCTCCAGACCCAACGACGACGATGCCGCCGGCTTGAATATTCGCGCCGGTGGACGTGCCGCTCTGTTGAACAAATTGTATACCACCGGAGGCGATGGTACTTCCTACGGCAGTTCCCCCGGAGAGTACATCTTGCGTTCCACCGGCCAAAATGCTGGCATTCGAGGATGTTCCGCTTGATGAAATAGATTCAGATCCATTGGCGCTGATGGTCGAATACGACGATTTACCACCGCCTTCAATTTGTGAAATGCCACCAGAAATGGATAAATTTGTTGAAAATCCACCATTTGTGATGGCGGTTGCCCCACTTTCTATCAGATTAGAATCGAGTGTTCCTCCATTATAGGCTTCTACGGTCGCATTATTCGAAAACGTTGTGTCCGATATCGTTCCCAAGTTTAATGCATATTCTGCTATTGTCCCTGAGAAGGCATAATTACTCAAGTCGCCGGAAATCATCGTTCCACTTAACGATGAGCCGAAATATTGAATTGATGGTGCAAATCCTTCCGGGGATGTCAACTGCACGACGCCCGTAGTTATAATGTTGCCTGAGCCCGTGATGCTATTTATCGTTGATCCCGGAAGAGCTAGTAATTCGCCGCCCGAGGAGACGGATGCCCCATCAAGAGTGGCGCCAGCTTTGACTAGCAGTATGCCTCCATTCTGGACGGTTAAGTTTTTTCCAACGGCACCATCGAACAGTAGAGATGTACCAGACATTGAAATTGTCGAGTTAGCTTCTGTGCCTCCACTGTATATTTCGGCAAGTCCTCCGTTTCCAATCATCGAATTTTCGGCTAACCCGCCGGATATTACGAGCTCACGGCCGGGCGCAAATGGCCAGACATTGATTGTGGTACCCTGACCGAGTCCACCGGTTATAGTCGAGCCATCGGAGACGGCGTTTCCACTGACTAATTCGGCGCCTCCGGCAGTAATTGTAGATTGCGTAATACTCCCGCTGCCGCTGACTGATAAAATTCCATTGTATTCCACTACGGAGTTTGAAGCAGCTCCACCGCTGGAAACAATGAGTCCATCGCCGGCGCGAACCGTCGTATCGGTCGCAGTGCCGCCGCTGAGTACATTGATAATCGGATCTTGTGCTTGCTGGCTATCCTCCTGCATTGAAGTGGATAGCACCTCACCGCCACCTGTAACGTTAATTGTGCCACCCCAGCCGACTGTACCGGATGTGAGCGTACCGGTGATGGTTTCTGATGACGTGATAGTGCTGACCATCGTGCAGGCTCCAATGGGGAGGCGGCGTTTTGCGGCCATACAAATGTTTCATTGGAAGTCTGAACGATATTTCCTAAAATGCGGTTTACTAATGTCGATTTTGGTTAACGCGTGTTTTACTATTTTGAGGAGGCGTTTATTACTTTTGGAGTTTATGTACTCTTAGCGGTCAGTGTGATCACTTGAGGTATCGCGTGCAGTTCTCGGGCTTTTTGCGGTCCACACCATTCTTTGGGTATAAGACGATTGTTGTGACGCCACCGACGGCGGAGAGTTGAACGTCGGTACGATCGCGGGGCTCAGCTTACCACCAGATCGGGTAAGGGTGTTGGTCTTCAACATCCTCTGCGATGGCCAACTAGCCCGCCTTTTGCCGATATTGACAGAGCCTGCGAAGAGCGGACCGACCTTGGCCGTCATCGTGCGGATCTATCGCCTAAGATGCTGCGCCGGCATGCCATATACCCAATGATGTTCGTGGAGGTGTGCAGACGAAATTCCTACTGGCAAGGATACGATCAGGTTGATTAGGTGTGTTCACGCCAGAAGTCGCGGACGCGCCTGGTGCATCGGCGTCCAAGCGGTAATACTACACTGTCTGCTTGATACTACGCCCGAGTAGTCTCCGGGTAGAGCAGTACTTCCAGCGGCCTGATCACTGCGATACTCGGGGTTATACAGCCACGCTGTACCGTCGAGCTGCGTCAGCGTAGTGTCTTCATCGGTATCGAAGTCGGCATATGCGCTGAATAGGAAGTTCTTGATGTGTTCTGAGTTTGTGGGGCGTTTAGTCAATTCGGGACGTTCGCGTCAAAATATTAAAGCAAGATCGGCAGCGGTAAAATATGGCTTCAAGTCCGGCTTGACGAAGGTAGGTTTTCACCGGGCTAAGAACTGATTAAGTATTGCGCCACGGGCGGACAGGTTCGTCCCATCTTAAATGAAAGGAATTAGCCTTGGCCGAAACCAACGTCATCACTCTCCCCTCTGGTGTGAAGTACGAGGACCATGTCGTAGGCACGGGAGAAACACCAAAAACCGGAGAGATGGTAACAGTTCATTATACTGGCTGGTTGGATGAAAATGGAGCCAAAGGCCGCAAATTCGATTCCTCGCGGGATCGTGGCCAGCCTTTTACCTTCAAGCTAGGCGTTGGGCAGGTTATCTCTGGCTGGGACATTGGCGTTTCTACAATGCAAGCGGGGGGACAACGGACGCTGGTTCTGCCACCGGAACACGGCTACGGCCAGCGAGGCGCGGGGTCCGTCATTCCGCCGGGTGCTACGCTCATTTTTGACGTTGAGCTGATCAGCTTCAAGTAATCAACGTTCTGGCAACAGAGCAGGTGCCAAAGGATGGCGGCGTTTTTTAATGCGCCGCCTTTCGCGCGCTGCCCGCACCATCTCTGCAAAGGCGAACTTCACGGCCTTCGAATCTCCCGTTCGACGTTCCAAAGACCGCAGACAGAAGTGTACCTTGGCCATACTTTGGTAGTAGTCGGCGAAGCTATAGTTCATCACCGCGCCGGTAATCGCTCCGGCTATGGGCACGGCCTGGACCATCAATTTTTCGGAAAGAAGCAGCCCAAACCGTCTGGCTGCATTTCGTATCAACAGGTTGATCGTGAGATGATTCATCCCTAATCGCGCCGCCCAATACGCGGTTTCGGGTTCATTATTACATTCACTGGGTCCGCCGAGGGCCAGAACCTCAAGGCAGGTCCGGCGCGTATCCTCAGAGGACAGGTCCTCCCCTGAGTCCCTCGCCACCTCCGCGATGGACCGTAAGATCACGGCCGTCGTGAAAGGAATATCTACAACCGCTCCTGGAAAACCGACAAAACCAGAAGCAGCACCGCTTGTCGTGACGGCTAGTTTGTGGAGCACGTTTTTACGCGGCTGCTTTGGCCGGATGAAGTGCGGCGTGGCCTCAAGCCCAAAAGTAGCGTAGCTATAGCTGCTCCAGAGCACGTCTTCTACGGCATCGTGCGCTTTTTGCGTTAGGTCCATCCAGGCGTTGCCGCCAAGTTTTTTCCTGGCCTGCACGGTGGCGTTCCAGAGCATTTCGACTTGCCGGCCAAATACCCCCGTCAGCCTGACTAGAAGCCTGTGGGAATCTGCCATCAGCAAGGCTGCTTCCCACAACCGTCGCCTTTCCTGATCAGTAAGGAAACCGATCTTGGCCGCCAGATGCTCAGGTAAAGGAGGAAAAACACTCATGGCCAGACTGAGATGTACCCGGTCTGGCCATGGCTCAAGAGAGGCTAACCGAAATTCACTCCGCCGCAGCGGCGCGGACACCCTTCACGGCCTGCACGATCTCTGCGAAGGAGGTAGGGTCATCATAAGCAATAGCAGAGAGCACCTTGCGGTCTAACTCCAAGCCCGCTTGCTTCAGGCCAAAGATGAACTGGCTATAGGTTAGCCCATGCTCACGCACGGCGGCGTTAATGCGCTGAATCCAGAGCGAGCGGAACTCGCGTTTTTTGACCCGGCGGTCACGGTAAGCGTAACGTAGGGCCTTTTCCAGGCGCTCTAAGGCGATACGGTAATTGGTCGAGGACCGGCCAACATAGCCTTTCGAGAGTTCGAGAACCTTCTTGTGGCGGGCGTGGGTTGTCACACCGCGTTTCACACGTGCCATATCTAAAACTCCCCCTTACAGGCCGTACGGCGCCCACTGCTTCACGGTCAGACCATCAGCATGGGTCAAAGTCTGGCTTCCGCGGTTCTGCCGCTTAGCCTTCTGAGAGCGGGCATAAAGATTGTGGCGCTTCTTGCCTGGGCCGGCCAACACCTTGCCCGTGGCGGTGATCTTAAAGCGCTTCTTGACCGCAGATTTGGTCTTCAGCTTCGGCATTTCAGTCTCCTGATAGTATAACCTACCATGTATCATGGGTAGGATCCCGGAAATCGGGGCGGCGGCCAGGCATGCCTAAAGGCCCGGACACACGCGCATCACCCGTGACGGTGAAGGCGCGCCTATAGAGCCCCTCCGCGACAGTGACAAGAGCCTGAAGGCGGAGCAAAGTCACTTTATGCCAAGAAAAGTACCAGATGCTGCTAGCCTATACGAGGCTGCGACGAACCACATGGCACGCTACGCAGCAACGGAAGCCGGACTAGCGCGGGTTCTTGCCCGCCAAATCGACCGTTGGGGGCAGAAACGGGCCGCCGAGCATGAGGAGGACGGTCAAGATCTTCCTGGTCTAATCCTCCGCATCAAGGCCGAAATCCCCGCCGTCCTGGCCAGATTGAAAGACTTAGGCATCCTGAATGACGCTGCCTTTGCAACTTCCCGCGCCAAACGTCTCACACGTGCGGGTAAGTCCCGCCGTGCTACCCTGGCACATCTAGCTGCTAAGGGCGTCTCATCTCCGGATTTGCCGGATGATCCTCAGAGCGAGCTTGCCGCCGCTTGTGCCTATCTCCGCCGACGCCATGGCGGACCCTTTGGCGATGCGCCAGCCGACAAAATCCTTGCTGCGATGGCCAGGGGCGGCTTTTCCCAATCCATTGCCCGCCGCGCTTTAGCTCTCACCTTCGAAGAAGCTGTGGCACTTATCGAGCGTTTGCGCGGGTGATGTTGCAGGTTTAGGGACCTGATCGCATTAAAGGGCACTATCGAGTTAGCTAAACCGCCACCAGATCTGGTAGTGGTCTTGCTTTCGACATCCGGGCCGTGATCGGGTTTGTCCCACCGAAGTAGGGATTGGTTGATCTTGGGTCGGCGGTGGAACCCCTCCCACCGGATCGGGTGCCGAGCACCCTTCGCTCGCCGAACCGGCGCACCGATTCAGCGAGGATCGCCGCCTTCGACGGGAACACGGAACCGATAGGCGACGCACGGC